>JAAYCV010000094.1 GCA_012729605.1 Ramlibacter sp.
GATCGGTGCTGCCGTTTCAGCAGCTGGTGCTGGAACTGAAGGACTTTGCTTCGCCGGCGGCATCGCTGGACAGCGAGGCGGCGGCGCAGCGCTGGCATGCACGCTCGGCCGCGCTGGGGTCGGAAAAGCTCAAGACACCGCAGCAGGCGGCTGCCAAGGTGGTGGAAGCCTTTGAACAGCCGGATCTGGAGCAGCGGCTGCAGATTTTGCGCAAGACCTTCTTCGTCAAGGACGAGGATCGACTGACCAAGAACCTGCAGAAATTCGATGCCGCCCAGGACGCCGAAGCCGAGCTGCAACTGCTCTGCCGCGCCCAGGCGCAGCACGCCGCCTGGCTCTACCAGCAGCGCATGGTGCGGCTGACGCTGTTGCTGCTGGAGTGCTACGCCCAGGTCAAGCGCGAGCATGGCTGGATCGATATGGCCGATATCGAGGTCAGCGCCGGCCAGCTGCTGGGTGACGAGCTGCTGAGTGGCTGGATCCAGGAGCGGCTTGATGCCCAGGTACGCCATTTGCTGATCGACGAATTCCAGGATACCAACCCGATCCAGTGGCATGCGCTGCAGGGCTGGCTGTCCGGCTATGCTGGCGCGGCGACCCCGCCCAGCGTGTTCATCGTCGGCGATCCCAAGCAAAGCATCTACCGTTTCCGCCGTGCCGATCCCGAGGTGTTCCGAGAGGCGCGCCGTTTTGTGCAGCAGGCGCTGGGCGGTGCCGTGCTCGAATGCGACCATACGCGGCGCAACGCGCAGCCGGTGATCGATGCCGTCAACGCGTTGATGCAATCGGCGCAGGACGAGGGGCGCTATGCGGATTTCCGTACCCACACCACGGCGGCAGAGGTGGCTGGCTGCGTGCTGACGCTGCCGCAGATCGCGCGACCGGAAAAGGCCGAGACCGATGCCGCCAGCGGCTGGCGCGACAGCCTGACCACGCCGCAGCTCGAGGAAGAGGAGGCCCTGATGGCGCGCGAATGCCGCCAGGCGGCGCAATGGCTGCAGCGCTGCGTGCAGGCCGGCACGCCGGCCAGCGAAATCCTGGTGATTGCGCGCAAGAACGCGCGCGTGGCGGCGATGCAGCACGCGCTGGCCGAGGCCGGCCTGCCGGCACTCAAGGCCGACAAGCTGCTGCTGGCTGAAGCGCCCGAGGTGCAGGACGTGGTGGCGCTGGTCGATGCGCTGGTCTCGCCGCGCCACGACCTGTCGCTGGCGCGTGCGCTGAAGTCGCCGATCTTCGGTCTGGACGATGCGCAGCTGGTGGAGATCCGTCTGGGCGTGCTGCAGGCCGCGAAGCAGGCCGAACCGGCGGCCATCAGCTGGCTGGACTGGCTGCTGGCGCATGCCGATACCGACCCGGCCGTATCTCCCTGGCAGCCGCTGGCGCGCCAGCTGCAGCGCTGGCAGCAGTGGCTGCAGCAACGGTTGCCGCATGATGCGCTCGATGCCATCTTCCGCGATGGCGACTTGCTGGCGCGCTATGCCGCCCGCACCAGCCCGGCGCAGCGCGCTGGCGTGCTGGAGCGGCTGCAGGCCTTGCCCGGCCACATGCTGGCGTTCGATGGCGGCCGCTTTGTCAGCGCCTACCGCTGGGTGCGCGCCATGCGCGGCGGTGATCCGACCGGTACGCCGGTGGCTGGCGGGCAGGGCATCCGCCTGCTCACGGTGCACGGTTCCAAGGGGCTGGAAGCGGGGCTGGTGCTGCTGCTCGATACCGATGCCGCCAAGGGCCGCAGCAAGGCGATGGATGTGCTGGTGGACTGGCCCGGCAGCCACACGCATCCGGCGCAGCTGGTGTTTCTACAGAGCTTTTCCAATCCGCCGCCCTCGGTGTTGCCACTGGTGCAGCAGGAACAGCAGGCCGAGGAGCGCGAGGAAGCGAACGCGCTGTACGTGGCCATGACGCGGGCGCGCCAGGTGCTGGCGTTTTCCAGCACCGAGCCGCGCAGCGTGCAGGAGCACAGCTGGTGGCAGCAATGGCAGCGCCAGGCTGATGCCATCGCGCTGCAGCCAGACGATGCCGGCGAGCTGTCGGTAGCGGCCGACTGGCCGGCCATCAGCCACAAGCCTGAGGCGCACGAAGCCGCATCGGTGCAGGCCGGGCAGGTGCTGGAGCTGCCGCCACTGGCAGCGGAGCTGCAGCGCCATGTGCAGCTCACTACCGCCGATCTGGCGGCGCGTGATGCCAGCCGTGCGCTGCAGGCCACACTCGGCGAGGCCATGCACAAGGTGCTGGAATGGCATCGCCAGGGCGCGCAACCGCCGGATGCTCAACAGCAGCGCCAGTCCTTGCAGCAGCGCTACCAGCTGGACGCGGCGCAGACAGCCCAGGTCGTGGCGCAGGCGCAAGGCATTCTGCAAGGCGATGCGGCCTGGGCCTGGGACGAGCTGCAGATCGACTGGCAGGCGAATGAAATCGACATTGCCTGGAAGCAGCAGGTGCTGCGTATCGACCGCCTGGTGCGTCGGCGTGCGCAGGCCGGTGAACCGGCCAGTTGGTGGGTGCTGGACTTCAAGTCCTCGCTGGCGCCGCAGGAGCAGGCCGCGCTGCGCCGCCAGATGCAGGACTACCGGCAGGCGGTGCAGGCGCTATATCCAGACGCGCCGGTGCGCGCGGCGTTCCTGACACAGGACGGGCAGATGCAGGAACTGGCCTGAGACGGGGGCCGGCCTCCGGGCTGGTCGCCTGTCATGATTTGTCACCGAATAGGCGCTTGCCCGGCAGGCCGGCTGCGCTATGCTGGGACTTTAGCTTGCAGTACCTTGAATCCCATCATGGATAGCCTTGCCTCCCCCATGCCTGCCGCCGCGCAGGATCACGCCGCCCGCATGCGTTGGCGCGTGGAAGAGATCGACTGGAACGGCATCGACCATGCCCGTATCGCCGATGATGAGCTGCTGTTCTATCTGTTGACCAGCGCGTCGTTTATTGAATCCGGTTCGGACCTGTACACGCGTAACCTGATTGGCCACTACGCCCGCTGGCCCGAGGTGGCGCAATGGCTGGGCGCGCACTGGGAGCAGGAAGAACTGCAGCACGGTCGCGCCTTTGCCGCCTACGTGCAGGCGGCCTGGCCGCAGTTTCCGTGGCAGCAGGCCTTCGAGGGGTTCATGGCCGAGTACGGCCCGATGTGCACGGTGGAAGAGCTGGATCCGGAGCCGGCGCTGGAAATGGCGGCGCGCTGCGTGGTCGAAATGGGCACCACTACCTACTACCACACGCTGCGCGAGCTCAGCGACGAGCCGGTGCTGACCGGCTTGCTGAGCCAGGTGCGCGCCGACGAGGTCAACCATTACAAGCACTTCCTCGCCTATTTCCGCCAGCTGTCGGCGCAGCAGCCGGTGTCACGCCTGCGCGTGGCGCGCGTGCTCTACCAGCGCCTGCTGGAACTGCGCGAAAGCGATTCGGATGTGGCACTGCGTCATGTCTGGGCGCACAAGGGGCCGATGTTTGCCAACGGTGCGCAGAGTTATGAGGCGATCAGCGAGCGCATCTACCAGACCGTGAGCCGCCAGTTGCCGGCCGATCTGGCGGTGCGCATGCTGCTCAAGCCCTTGCAATTGCCGACGCGGCTGGAGCAGTGGATTAGCCCGACGCTGGTGCGGGTGGCACGGCGGGTGGTGGCTTCGTGAGGCAGAATGAGAACTGCCATCTGGGTGATGGCAGTGATACAGCCAAGTGATGCGGGCTGGGTCGAAAGATGCCCAGTGTCAGATGGCTGGATCACACTTCACGTGATACAGCGAAGTGATACAAGCAGGGGATGGTGACCTGTGGTGATTCAAGGTGTTGAAAGACAACAGGAAATTGGAAAAGGGTGACGAGCCTTGACCCCGGCACTGGCTACACAGTTAGGGCTGCTTGGTTCCCCACCTGACCCGGTTGGCCGCTTCACCATGCGGGAAGGCCCGTCGCCCACCATTGTAGACCAGGATGCCCACTGTAACCGTAACAGGGGGCATCGATTGTCTGCTTCTGCGTTTACGAGGCTGACAGTTTCATCAATACCAGGCCGGAGACGATCAGTACGGCGGCGACCAGGCGCATGGCCGTGAGTGGCTCTCCCAGCATCACGATGCCGACGATGAAGGCGCCCACGGCACCGATGCCGGTCCAGATCGTGTAGGCAGCGCCAAGCGGCAGCGTACGCATGGCGACGCTGAGCAGCCAGAAGCTCAAGGCCATGGCGACCAGCGTGACGAGCGAGGGGGTGAGACGGGTGAAACCGTGCGACAGCTTCATGCTGGTGGCCCAGACGATTTCGAGCAGGCCGGCGAGCAAGAGGGCAATCCATGCCATGAGGGGACTCCTTTCCAGGGTGTGGTCGGGTCGTCCCGCAACATGTGCCCGGAATGGGGGAGGTCGTCCTCCTGCAAATGAAAATGGTAGCAGATCGCTCAGCGGCTGGCCAGCTGGCGGTCGCGGATTTCCAGCGCCTGCGGATTCACCAGATTGATCGGCTTGCCATCCAGCCAGGCCAGGATGCTGTCAAAGGCCTGGCTGAAATACAGCTCGTAGCTTTCCTGCTCGACATAGCCGATATGCGGCGTGCACAGGCAGTTTTCCAGGCGCAGCAGGGCCTGGCCCTGCAGTACCGGTTCGTTCTCGAATACGTCGATGGCGGCCATGCCGGGACGGCCACGGTTGAGTGCGGTAATCA
The DNA here is from genome assembly GCA_012729605.1 of Ramlibacter sp. Classification (GTDB taxonomy): domain Bacteria; phylum Pseudomonadota; class Gammaproteobacteria; order Burkholderiales; family Burkholderiaceae_C; genus Brachymonas; species Brachymonas wangyanguii. The sequence continues at coordinate 4,658 of JAAYCV010000094.1, forward strand.
GGGCATCGGGCTGCAACAGTTCGGCGCGCGCGGTGTTGACCAGGGTGGCGGTCGGCTTCATGCGCAGCAGGTCTTCCAGGCGCACCGTGCCGCGCGTTTCGGGCGTCAGGCGCAGGTGCAGGCTCAGATAGTCACTGTCAGCAAACAGCTGCTCCTGGCTCAGGGCCGGGGTGTAGCCGAGTTGTGCGGCCTCGTTGCGGGCACGATCGCTGCCGCCTACCAGGACCTGCATGCCAAAGGCCTTGCCGTAGCCGGCGACCAGCTTGCCGATCTGGCCAAAGCCCCACAGGCCGAGTGTCTTGCCGCGTAGCACGGTGCCGATGCCGAAATTGGGCGGCATGGAAGACGCCTTGAGACCGGACTGCTGCCAGACGCCATGGCGCAGATTGGCCATGTAGTGTGGAATACGGCGGCTGGCGGCCATGATCAGGCCCCAGGTCAACTCGGCGGCGGCGTAGGGCGAGCCGGTACCGGCCGCCACGGCAATGCCGAGGTCGGTACAGGCGTTGAGATCCAGATGGTCACCCACGCGGCCGGTCTGCACGATGAGCTTGAGGCGCGGCAGTTTTTCCAGCAGCGAGCGGTTGAGAGCGGTGCGCTCACGGATCAGGACGATGATGTCGGCATCTTTCAGGCGTACCGACAGCTGGCCGATGCCCTTGACGGTGTTGGTGTACACCTTGGCGTTAAAGGCATCCAGCTTGTGGGCGCAGGGCAGCTTGCGCACGGCGTCCTGATAATCGTCCAGAATCACAATGTTCATGCGCACATTGTGCACAAAGCTGAAGTAAAAACAGCGATGACAAGGCGCAAATTTGCATTCACTGCCGAAAGCTTGCAATTTGAAACACTTGCGGGCGCGCCCCCGATGTGTTGCCAGTTTCAGTCGTGGCTTGACGCGACAGTGAGGCGCACGCGACTGGCTATTGCCAGCGTGCGCGTGCCACTTCAGCCCAGACGCAGGAATTGCTCTTCCTGGGCCACCAGTTGCTCCAGCTGCTGGCATACCTCGGACAGCTTGCCGCTCAGGTAGAGGTGCTCGAGTGTAACTGCAGCTAGCTGACGCGGATGGCCGCCAGTTTGCAGGGCCGGTGTGCGGCCTGCGGCATACAGGCGGGAAGGCGGGCGGGTCGCTGCTGTGGCGGGTACCAGCTGCAGTGTGGCTTGAGACTGCTGGCTAGCCTGGCGCAGGGCCAGGCGGGCGGCCGCGCTGTAGGGCCGCGTTGCTGGCAGTTGCGGACGCGTCGCTGCGGTGGTGTTGGCTGGCTTGTAGGCCTGGCTTTCATCGCGCAGGATGGCCATGGGGCGCTGGGCAGCTTCAGACTGCTGGCCGGTGAACCAGTTGCGGATGGCCTGGAAGGTGGTATTGGCATTCATGGTGGTGCTCCTATGGGCTTGTGGTGACACATAGGCAGGATTGGGAATGCTGGCTGACCGCAAGGGTTGTCCCTGCCACCCGTGAGGCAGCATCAACAACGCCCGCCACCTTGTGGCAGCCTGGGAAAAGGGGTGTGCTTAAGGAATGTGCTTACATGAGCACGCTGTTGCGGATCAGGCCAACGGCCAGACCTTCGATGGCGAAGGGTTCGCCGGGCTGGACCACGATGGTGGGGTAGTCCGGATTTTCTGCGTGCAGGGCGATGTGGTCGGGGCGGCGCTCGTAGCGCTTGACGGTGACCTCGTCACCGACGCGGGCGACGACGATCTGGCCGTTGCGCACGTTTTGCGTGGCCTGCACGGCGAGCAGGTCGCCATCGAGGATGCCGACATCGCGCATGGACATGCCGCGTACCTGCAGCAGATAGTCAGGCTTGTGGGCAAACAGCGTGGGGGCGACGTGGTAGACCGTATCGACATGCTCCTGTGCCAATACCGGCGAGCCGGCGGCGACACGGCCAACGAGTGGCAGCGCCAGTTGCGACAGGGCTTCAAGCATGCCAGGCTGGGCATCGCCTTCGGGGTGGCGCAGGCGAATACCGCGTGAGGTGCCGCTGACCAGTTCGATGGCGCCCTTGCGCGCCAGCGCCTGCAGGTGTTCTTCTGCAGCGTTGGCCGACTTGAAGCCGAGTTCTGCCGCAATTTCGGCACGCGTGGGAGGCGCGCCGGTATTGGCAATGGCCTGCTGGATCAGGTCCAGGATCTGTTGCTGGCGAGCGGTGAGTTTGATCGCGGGTTTCATAGTCTACACTGCCGGTTAGGGGTCTGGGGATGCATACATGCTGTTTGCACATACAGTACCTGTATTTTTAACCAGCTTTTTGCCTTTGGCAAGAGGAAATCGCCCAAATGGAAAAAATTGTTGTTTTGGCCACAGGTGGCACGATTGCCGGCGAGGCTGCCAGTGCGGCCGAAGCCGTTGCCTACCAGGCCGCGCAACGCCCGGTTGCAGCCCTGCTGGAGGCCGCGCAGGCGCTAGGCGACGGGCGCCATGCGCTGGAGGCACGGCAGCTAGTGCAGATTGACAGCAAGGACATGGAAATTGCTATCTGGCAGCAGCTGGCACAGGCCTGTGCCGATGCGCTGGCACGACCGGATGTGCGTGCCGTGGTGATTACGCATGGCACCGATACGCTGGAAGAAACCGCCTACTTCCTGCAACGGGTGCTGGCTGCAGCGCCAGGCAGCTGGCAGCAACAGGGCAAGGCGGTGGTGCTGACGGCGGCGATGCGTCCGGCCACGGCGCGCCTCAGCGATGGCCCGCAGAACCTGGCCGATGCCCTGACGCTGGCGGCAGATGCGCGGGCCTGTGGCGTGCTGGCCGTGGTGGCGGGCAAGGTGTTTGCTGCCAGCGAGGTCAGCAAGATCCATCCTTATCGGCTGGATGCGTTTTCTCCCGGTGATGCCGGCCTGCTGGCGTGGATGGAAGAGGGTAGCGTGCGCTGGCTGCGTACGGCAGCGCCCTGGCCGCAGGCGGATAGCCGCTTGTGGCGCCAGGTGCAGGACACGCCGGCCAGCGACTGGCCCTGGGTGGAGCTGCTGGCCAGCCATGCCTGCAGCAGTGCGCGCGCGCTACAGGCGCTGTTGCAGGCGGGAGTGCACGGGCTGGTGCTGTCGGGCACCGGCAATGCCACCCTGCACCACAGCCTGGAGCAGGCGGCTACGCTGGCGCAGCAGCAGGGTGTGCCGGTCTGGCGCAGCAGCCGCTGCCTGGCTGGCCATGTCGTGCCTGGAGCGGCCGCAGCTGTCCCGCTGGCGCTGGAGGATGGCTTGCCGCTGACGCCGGTCAAGGCGCGCATCGCCTTGTTACTGGATTTGCTGCTGAAGGCCAGTTGAGCGGATGCCGGTCAGCCGGCGGCATGCTGCAGTACCTGTTGCAGCGCTGGTCGCAACGGAGCCAGACAAGCCAGTTCGCGAATCCACGGTGCCAGTATGCGCAACTGCCGGCCTGGCATGACCGCGGTCATGTCCATGCCGACATGGTCGGTCTGCCCAGGTTGCAAGCAGGGCATGGGCTGGCTGTCATGCAGGCTGAAGCAGCGGTCGTGGATCAGGCAGGATTGCCGCACCATGCACCAGACCCGGTCGCGCAGGAACCACTGGTCGATATTGGCAGTTTCCACCGCGCCGGAGTGGTAGGCGAGCAGCATGGGTGCCAACGGCGGCAGCACTCCGGCCACGCCACCCCACATGCCGGCCAGCATCAGGTCGGTATGGCTCCACCAGTCGCGCATGGTGTGGAACCAGCGCCCGGAATCCAGCCATTCGCGTACTGCCTGCTCTTCACGGGGATTGATGACGGAATCGGCATCACGGCAGAGAAAATAGCCGACGCCGGGGTCATTTGCTACCTGGAAGCGCCAGCACAGGCGCTCGCGCAGGCTTTGCCCGGCCGGCTGCCGGCGTACGTCCACACCGAGCTGTTCCAGCGCTATAACGTAATCGGCAGGGACCGAATCGTCCAGGTAGCAGCGCAGCTCCCAGCCGGGGTAGATCACCGGTGCCATCAGTGCGTTCTGCAGCAGGCCCAGCAGGTAACGTGGCTGCTTGCCCCAGAGCGAGAAGGCGATCACGTGCTGCTTGCCGGACTGCAAGGCCAGCTCGGACGGCTTGCCAGCGGGCAGTTGCCAGCCAGGCGTGGCAGACGGCTGGGCCTGGTCCTTGATGCGCAGCGAGGTGCTGCCGGCCTCGCGTGCTTCTTCCAGTTGGCCAATACGTCGTAGCGAAGCGGCCAGCACGTCCCAGGCGAGTGCGTTGTCCGCCTGCAGCCGGGCAGCCTTGCGGGCATACTCCACGGCCTGTTCCAGCTGGCCGGCCTTGCTGCAGCAGGTCGCCATATTGGCCAGGATGGCCGGATCGTCAGGGCATTGTGCCAATGCCTGTGCCGTGATCGTGGCGGCAGACCGGTAGTCCTGCTGGCCGTAAAAGTAGTACGCCAGCTGCTGCAGCATGTCGACCGGCTTGGTACTGCCCAGGGTATTCAGGTGAGCAATCAGGGTCTGGATCGCTTGCGCCTGCCGACCCTGCAACCAGTGGTCCTGGCTGGGGTGATGCCATTTTTTTGGGTGCGATGTCGAAGCCATGTTGCCTGCAATAAAAAAGGAGCTGCAGGCAGCTCCTTGGGGTGTCAGATCAGCCGATCAGTTCGCCAGCGCAGCAAACGCAGCCTGGGTGATCTCGTCAACGCTGCCCATGCCGTTGATGGCACGGTACTTGGGCGCAGCTGCCGGGTCTTCCTTGGCCCAGTTGCTGTAGTAGTCGACCAGCGGACGGGTCTGCTGGCTGTAGACGTCCAGGCGCTTCTTGACGGTCTCTTCCTTGTCGTCATCGCGCTGCACCAGCGGTTCGCCAGTGATGTCGTCCACGCCTTCGGTCTTCGGCGGGTTGAACTTGACGTGGTAGGTACGGCCGGAAGCAGGGTGGCTGCGGCGGCCGCTCATGCGTTCGATGATGGCATCGAAGGGCACGTCGATTTCCAGCACGTAGTCCAGCTTGACGCCGGCTTCCTTCATGGCTTCGGCCTGCGGGATGGTGCGCGGGAAACCGTCGAACAGGAAACCATTGGCGCAGTCGGCTTCGGCGATGCGCTCTTTCACCAGGTTGATGATCAGGTCGTCGCTGACCAGACCGCCGGCGTCCATCACCTTCTTGGCTTCCAGGCCCAGCGGCGTGCCGGCCTTGACGGCAGCGCGCAGCATGTCGCCGGTGGAGATCTGCGGGATGCCGTATTTCTGGCAGATGAAGTTGGCTTGCGTGCCCTTGCCGGCGCCGGGTGCGCCCAGGAGAATCAGTTTCATAGGTGGATCCTTGGTCTGGTTCGGAGCCCGGAATCAGGTCCGGGATGCTTGTTTGTCATGGGTGACCCGCAGGTCACCTGTCTTCCTCCCGCACCGGCTGGCGCAAGGGAACACCCAAGAATACCATGGCAACCAGCTGTAGCAACAGTTTGTCCGGGCGTGATATTCAGGGTTTGCCCGGATGGGCTCAGCCGAGCTGCGCCAGGCGCATCACTTCACGCGAGAGTGCGGCCTTGCCTTCGGCCAGCATGGCGCGATGGCGATCCAGCCGACCCAGGTCGTACAGGTAGTTGACCATCAGGCCCCAGGACTGGCGCTGGCCCTTGGCCGAAGGGTCAGCCAGCCAGTGCACATGCTCGAGCCGGGCACCGTTGCCGAGGTGGAAGCGCGCTACTGGATCAAGCGGTTGGCCGCGTTCGTTCAGGCTGCTCAGGTAGCGCGCCGCCGCGCCGCGCAGCAGTTGCTGCGCCGGGTGATTGGCGTCGCGCGGCAGGGTGCTGTCGATCTTGGCCGGCCACTGGCGCATCCAGTCGGCTTCGGACAGGCCGCTGGCCTCGACCAGCGGCTGGCGCAGCTTGGGCGTGGTGGCCTGGGCCACGCTTTCGGCGTTCTGTTCCTGCTCCAGCCACTTGCGGAAACCGGGAATCGGCGACAGCGTGGCAAAGCGCTTGATCTGCGGCAGTTCGGTCTGCAGCGCCTCGACCACGCGCTTGATCAGCGAATCACCAAAGCCGACGCCGCGCAGGCCGGTCTGGGTGTTGCTGATGGAGTAGAAGATGGCGGTGTTGGCACGGGCCAGATCGACATCGCCGGCGCTGACGTCCAGCAGCGGCACCATGTTGTCGGCCAGCTCGCGCGTGAGCGCCACCTCGACAAAGATCAGCGGCTCGTTGGGCAGGCGCTGGTGGAAGAAGGCGAAGCAGCGGCGATCATGATCCAGCCGGTTCTTGGCATCGTCCCAGCTGACGATATCGTGCACTGCCTCGTACTTGATCAGTTTTTCGATCAGCGATGCGGGTGAATCCCAGTTGATGGTCTGCAACTGCAGGAAGCCGATATCGAACCAGCCGGTGAACAGGTGCTCCAGCTCGGCGTCCAGCGGCAGCAGCGCCGGTTCGCGCTTGAGCTGGGGCATCAGTTCGGTGCGCAGGTCCAGCAGGAAGCGCATGCCGTGGCGGGTGGCGCTGATGCGCTGCAGCAGACGTGTGCGCGGCGAATGGAAAGCCTTGCGCAGGCGGATTTCGGCCTGGGCTTCTTCTGCCGTGCCGAGGGCGGCATCGTACTGCTGCTTGGCCTGGCGTACCTTGGCGGTATCGGGCGCAAACTGCTCGGTCATCAGGCGCCAGGCGTCGGCGCGCGATTCCGCATCGGCCTGCAGGTACCAGTCGACAAAGGGCTGCGCCTGGCGGATCGCCTCGGCCTCGCTGATGCGCGGCTCGACAATCGCCTGCAGCTCGGCCAGCAGCTTGCGCAGGTTGCGCGGACTCAGCTGTTCCGGCTCCACGCGCAGGTAGGCGTCCATGCGCTCCTGGGTGGAGCGGGTGGGGGTGCGCGGATCGGGCTTGTTGCCCTGGCGCGGTGCATCGACCAGGCCGCTCATGCCCACGGTTGACAGCGCCTGGGGCAGCAGGCGGGCCAGTTGGCGGCTGAAGGTGCTGCTGGGGGAGCTGCTGGGGGAGCTGGTGGTGGGCATGGTTTTCTCCTGTGTCTGTGAATGATCTCTGTAGCTGGGGATGGTCAGGAATGCTTCAACCGGGATCGGCTCAATCCAGTGGCTGGCGTTCGAACACCAGATCCCAGACGCCGTGGCCAAGGCGCAGGCCGCGGTTCTCGAACTTGGTCAGCGGGCGGTAGTGCGGCTTGTCGGCGTAGCCGTGCGCGTGCGGGCTGGTGTTGCGCAGCATGACCTCGGCACCGAGCACTTCCAGCATCTGTTCGGCATAGGGCTGCCAGTCGGTGGCGCAGTGGATATAGCCGCCCGGTGCCAGCCGTTCGGCCAGCTTGCGTACCAGCGGCGACTGGATCAGGCGGCGCTTGTTGTGGCGTTTCTTGTGCCAGGGGTCGGGGAAAAACACGTGCACGCCGTGCAGGCTGCCATGCGGCAGCATCTGGTCGATCACCTCGACGGCATCGTGCGCGCAGATGCGGATGTTCTGCAGGCCTTGTTCGCCGATGCGCTTGAGCAGCGCGCCCACGCCGGGTTCGTGCACTTCGCAGCAGAGGAAGTTGGTGTCGGGCAGCACGCCGGCGATATGTGCCGTGGCTTCGCCCATGCCAAAGCCGATTTCCAGCACCACGGGGGCCTGGCGGCCAAAGGCCTGCTCCATGTCCAGCGGCGCGGCGGTGTAGGGCTGCAGGAAGCGATCACCGAATTCGGCGTAGGCCTTGGCCTGGCCGGTGGTGACGCGGCCGGTGCGGCGCACAAAGCTGCGGATGGTGCGCGGATGCGCCACGCCCTCGGGGGCAGGAGCGGCATCGGAAGAATCGGGGGTGGGCAGGGACGGGGTATCGGAGCTCATGAAGTCTTGAAGCCAGCAATGCAGGGAGGCCGCCTCCTGGGCGACCTGGTCAGACTGCATCGTACCCGATGCGCGCCGGGATCGGCAGTGCCGATGCGCCGGCAGGACGCGGAATCGGCTCAGTCCTCGCTCTCTTCCTCGTCGTCTTCGTCGTCGTAGTAATCGTAGGGCAGCGGCTGGCCCTGCAGTTCGTTGATCAGGGCTTCGCGGTAGTGGGCCAGGCGCTCGGCCAGCGCGCCCACTTCGGAGCTGTCGCAATCGACGATGTCACCCACCAGCAGGTCGGGCTGGGTGGACAGGATGGTTTCGATGTAGCGGTCGGCCAGATCGGCGGCGGCCAGCAGCTTGCTTGTATCGCTCATGGGAATCTCCTCGTGCATCGGGTGGACAGGGCGGGCATGATGCAGATGCCACCCGGCTACCGTAGCAGTGCGGCATGACGCGGGCGTGACTCCGGGGTGACGGCGGGTATCTGCCGGTTACGGATAGCGTTGCTGCCAGTGCGGAATCCAGCTGGCGAGCAGGGCGTCCAGCGTGCTGGCCGACTGCGCTGGCAGGTTGAGTGCCTGGGCGGCCAGCTGCAGGTTGTCCATTTCCTGTCCGGCCGGCAGCGGCTGCGCCGCATTCTGCTTGGACAACTTTTCGCCATTCGGGCCCAGCACCAGCGGCGTGTGCAGGTAGCGTGGCGCCGGCAGGCCGAGCGCCTGCTGCAGCACGATCTGGCGCGCGGTGTTGTCGGCCAGGTCCTCGCCGCGCACCACATCGGTGATGCCTTGCAGCGCGTCGTCCACCACCACCGCCAGCTGGTAGGCCCAGAGGCCATCGGCACGACGCAGCACGAAGTCGCCCACGGCTTGCAGCACCGGCTGCTGCTGCGCGCCCAGCCGGCGATCTTGCCAGTGCACGCTGCCATCGGGCGGTAGGCCGATGCGTTGCAGGCAGGCCGCGACATCGAGCCGCCAGGCGCGCGCCGGCTTGCCCTGCAGCCCGCCACGTGAGGGGTGGCAGGTGCCGGGGTAGACCAGTTCGCCATGGCGCGCCTGCTGCTGGCCGCTGGCAGCCAGCGCCGTCGCAATGTCCTTGCGCGAGCAGCCGCAGGGGTAGGCCAGTCCGGTATCGATCAGTTGTTGCAGCGCCTGTTCGTAATGGGCACTGCGTTCTGATTGCAGTACCGGAGTCTCATCC
>JAAYCV010000095.1 GCA_012729605.1 Ramlibacter sp.
CGTCGGCAAAGCGGCCGGCGGCGTTGGCGGCAGCCCAGCGCTGCTGCGAGCGCAGTGCCAGCGCGTCCTGGTCGGCGCGGCTGATGCCGAAATCGGCCGCCACGTTGTCAGCCGTCTGCGGCATGGAGTGCGTCTCGTACAGCTGCTTCATCACCGGGTTGATGAAGCGCCAGCCGATCGTCGTGTCCTGCACGCTGTTGCTGCGGCTGAAGGCGGATTCGGCCTTGGGCATGACGAAAGGCGCGCGGCTCATGCTTTCCACGCCACCGGCGATCATCAGCTCGGCTTCGCCGGCCTTGATGGAACGCGCAGCCAGACCCACGGCGTCCATGCCGGAACCGCACAGGCGGTTCACGGTGGTACCGGGCACATCGACCGGCAGGCCGGCCAGCAGGCCGCTCATGCGGGCCACGTTGCGGTTGTCTTCGCCGGCCTGGTTGGCACAGCCATAGATGATGTCATCCACCAGATTCCATTCGACCTGGGGGTTGCGCTCCATCAGCGCCTTGATCGGCAGGGCACCCAGATCGTCGGCACGGACGCTGGACAGGGCACCGCCGTAACGGCCGATGGGCGTACGGATGGCATCACAGATAAAAGCCTGGTTCATGTCGGGAACTCCTTACAGTTGCTTCGGACGGTTGTCGAACACACGACGGGCCTTGCCGGTCATGGTGCGCGGCAGCGTGTCGAAATCGACCACGATCACCTTGGTGGAAATGCCGATGTTGGTCTTGATGTGGTGCGTCAGTTCCTTGGCGATGGCCGCCACTTCGTTCGGGCTCAGGTGGCCGGAGAACTCGCGCTGCAGTTCGCAGTGGACTTCCACGTTGTCCATGTGACCGGTACGGTTCAGGTGGATCTGGTAGACGCCAGCCAGACGCTTGTCGCGCAGGATCTGCTCTTCCACCTGGCTCGGGAACATGTTCACGCCACGCACGATCAGCATGTCGTCGGTACGCGCGCCGATCTTGCCGATGCGGCGGAAGGAGCGGGACGTCGGCGGCTGCAGGCTGGTCAGGTCACGCGTGCGGTAGCGGATCACCGGGAACGCTTCCTTGGTCAGGGAAGTGAACACCAGCTCGCCTTCGCTGCCGTCGGGCAGCACTTCGCCGGTTTCCGGATCGATGATTTCGGGGTAGAAGTGGTCTTCCCAGATCACCGGGCCGTCCTTGGTTTCCACGCACTCGCAGGCGACGCCCGGGCCCATGACTTCGGTCAGGCCATAGATGTCGATGGCGTCAATGCCCAGCTTGCGCTCGATTTCGCCACGCATGCCTTCGCCCCAAGGCTCGGCACCAAACACGCCGACGCGCAGGGAGATGTCCTTGGGATCGATGCCCAGGCGCTCGAATTCCTCGGCCACGACCAGCGAGTAGGACGGCGTCACCATGATGGCGTCCGGCTTGAAGTCCAGGATCTGCGCGACCTGCTTCTCGGTCTGGCCACCGGACATCGGCACCACAGTACAACCCAGGCGCTCGATGCCGTAGTGGGCACCCAGACCGCCGGTGAACATGCCGTAGCCGTAGGAGTTCTGCACCATGTCGCCCGGGCGCACGCCGGCGCCGTACAGGGAGCGGGCAATCAGGTCGGCCCAGTTGTCCAGGTCGTTGGCGGTATAGCCCACCACCACCGACTTGCCGGTGGTGCCGCTGGACGCGTGCACGCGTGCCACTTTCTCGCGCGGCACGGCCAGCAGGCCAAACGGGTAGTTGTCGCGCAGGTCGATCTTCGTCATGAAGGGGAATTTCGACAG
>JAAYCV010000096.1 GCA_012729605.1 Ramlibacter sp.
GCCAGGGCGGCGGTGAGTGCCAGGGTCAAGAGGGCGCGTTGCATGGGCTATCTCCAATCTATATATAAGGTGGCACAAGGCCGGTCATGGCAACCCTGCCGGGCTGCCGCGTAGTCAATTACTGCAGCGGAGCCCAGGCCGGCTCCCGCAATTCTCCCTGACGACCCGCCAGACGGGTCTTGATGCTGCCGTCCACCGTGGTCGTCATCAGGGTCTTCTGGCCGCCGATGCGGGTAGCGTACACCAGCATGCGGCCGTTCGGGGCAAAGCTCGGGCGTTCGTCGTGCGCGGTATCAGTCACCAGCTGCACGCTGCCATCGCGCAAGTCCATCACCGCCAGCTTGAAGCCGCCGCTGCGCGTGATGTAGGCCAGCAACTGGCCATCGGCGCTGACGGTTGGCGAAATGTTGTAGCCGCCCTGCCAAGTCACGCGCTGGGCATCGCCGCCACTGGCCGGCATGCGGTAGATCTGCGGTGCGCCGCCACGGTCGCTGACAAAGTAGATGCTGCGGCCGTCCGGGCTGAAGCGCGCTTCGGTATTGATGCTGCTGCCACTGGTCAGCTGGCGCGGCTGGCCGCCAGTCGCCGGAAGCAGGTACAGATGCGAGCCGCCATCCCGCGTCAGCGTCACCAGCAGCTGGCTGCCATCGGGCGACCAGGCTGGCGCGCTGTTGGAGCCCTTGAAATTGGCGACTTGCTGGCGCTGGCCGGTACGCACGTTGTGCACGAACACCACCGGCTTGCCGAGTTCGAAGGACACATAGGCCAGGCGGCTGCCATCGGGCGACCAGCTCGGCGAGATGATCGGGTGGTTGCTGGCCAGCGCCGGCTGCGCACCTTCACCATCGGCATCGGACACCCACAACGTATGGCGGCCACCGGCCTTGGTCACATAGGACAACCGACTGGAAAACACGCCTTGCCGGCCGGTGATCTGCTGATAGATCCAGTCGCTGGCGCGGTGCGCGGCCAGACGCAGGTCGGCCGCTGCCACGGCATAGGTCTGCGAACCCATGTCACGCTGCTGCACCACGTCCCACAGGCGCACCTGCAGCTGCCAACCATTGCCCTGGCGCTGCACGTTGCCGGCCACCAGGTAATCCGATCCCGCCTCGCGGAACACGGCCAGCGCCGGTCGGCTGGCGGCATCGAGCTGTTCGCTGCTGACGGGCACCGACTTGAACAGGCCGCTGCGCAGCAGGTTGGCCAGGATGATGCCGGAAGGCTGCTGCGGCGCGCTGGCTTCGCCACGGAACGGCGACAGCGTGATCGGGTACTGGCTGATGCCGGCACCGGTGACTTCCACACGGAATTGCGCCTGTGCCGTCAGGGACAGCAGCAGGCCGGCCAGCAGGATCCAGAAAGAGCGCCACAGCGGGCGGGACAAGGAGGGACGGAACATCGGCATCTACATGACAAACAGCACTGCCACCAATCAGCAGCGCAACAGGCGATGACTGGCCGCTGGCAACATGCCGGCAGCCGTCGCGATCGGAACATGGTAGGCCATGCCCGTGACAGACTGGCTGCGCAACGGGTTACAAAGGGTAAGCAATGGCGACACCCTGCATGTCCGGCCCGCGTCGCACGCGCGCACTACAATGCAGGCATTCCCTGTCACCGGACTGCCATGAACGATTCCCCCCAGGGTGCTGCTGACAGCGCCACCACGCATCGGGGCAGCACTGCCTCCGACTTTGTTCCCAGCCAGCATTCGCTGCTGGTGCGCTTGCGCCGTGTCGCCGCCTATTTCGGTGCCGATCCCAAATGGTGGGTGATTGCCGTACTGGCCACGGTGCTCAGCGCGCTGACCGAACCGGCGGTGCCGGCGCTGCTCAAGCCGCTGCTGGACCATGGCTTTACCGATGGCACGCTGAATATCTGGCTGGTGCCGGCCGCCGTGCTGTTCCTGTTCATCGTGCGCGGCGTCGGCGGCTTTATCGCCCAGTACGCGCTGTCCCGCATCGCCAACGACGGCATGGTCAAACTGCGCCGCGAAATGTTCGGCCGCCTGCTCGATGCCGATCTCGGCCTGTTCGCACGCCAGTCGGCCAGCAGCCTGTCCAACACCGTGGTCTACGAGGTGCAGAACGGCGCCACCCAGCTGGTGCAGGCACTGATGGGCATGACGCGCGACTTCTGCACGCTGGTGGCGCTGGTCGGCTACCTGCTCTATCTCAACTGGCAGCTCACCATGGTGATCGTGATCCTGGTGCCCGGCATGTCCTGGGTCATGCGCAAGCTGTCACGCCGCCTCTACGGCTTGGCCAAGCAGAGCCAGAAAGCCACCGATGAACTCGCCTACGTGGTCGAGGAAAACGTGCTGGCACACCGCATGGTGCGCCTGCATGGCGCGCAGGAACAACAGGCGGGCCGTTTCCACACCCTGAGCCGCAAGCTGCGCCAGCTGGCACTCAAGTCCACCGTCGCCAGCGCCGCGATGACACCGCTCACGCAGTCGGTCGCCGCCATCGCCCTGTCCGGCGTGCTGACGATTGCGCTGTGGCAATCCCAGTCGCTGCAGGGCAGCGAGCGCGAAGTCACGGTCGGCGGCTTTGTCGCCTTCGTCACTGCCATGCTGCTGCTGGTGGCACCGATCCGTCGCCTGGCCGATGTCGCCAGCCCGATCACGCGCGGCGTGGCCGCGCTGGAGCGCGGCCTGGCCATGGTCGAAACCGTGCGCCCCGAACAGGAAGCCGAAACGCCCGCCAGCAGCCCGCTGCCAGCCCAGGTGCGCGGCGAGATCCGCTTCGACAACGTGACCGTGCGCTACCCCTCGC
>JAAYCV010000097.1 GCA_012729605.1 Ramlibacter sp.
GAAGGCCGTCATGGCCGGTATCGGCGGCACCATCCTGCCGATGAGCGCGGTCGCTCAGGAACTGCAGTCGGGTCAGCTATACGCCACCGAGCTGCAAGACCTGTCGATGCTGCGCCGCGTGGTGTGTGCTACCAGTTCGGTGCGGCCAGCCACGGCGGCAGCCAAGGCGGTGCAGGAGCTGCTGGTCGAGGTGCTGCGTGGCATGGTGGAGCGGGGGGAGTGGCCTGGGAGTTGGGTCGGGCCGGAGGCTTCCTGAAATCCTCGAACACAGCCTGACGACGAATAGATGAAAAAATTTCTGCGCCTTGCCAAAAACACAAAAAACGCGCTACAATAACTGCTTCAGCGCGGGAATAGCTCAGTTGGTAGAGCGCAACCTTGCCAAGTTTGAGGTCGCGAGTTCGAGCCTCGTTTCCCGCTCCATATTCCAGAACAAGGGAAGCTTCTGCTTCCCTTTTTCATCAGTCAGTACGCTGGCTACAATGGAACCTCTTTGGCGCGATAGCAAAGCGGTTATGCAACGGATTGCAAATCCGTCTAGTCCGGTTCGACTCCGGATCGCGCCTCCAAAGAAAACCACAGCAACTTCAAGCACTTAGCGGTGAAAGCCCTAAGTGCTTTTCTTTTTGTGGCGGCACAGCACCTTCAGATGAAAACCCTTATTCTGCCAAGTGGCGATTGACGGTTTTCTCCAGCACGGATTGCACGGCTTCAGCAAGCTCGCGCATGGCAGCCATCACATCGTCGGGAGCCGATACCGGTTGTCCTTGTTTTGTTCCGGCTTCCCAGTAGTTCCAGGAGCGCAGTGTCACTTTGCCGACATGCTCGGCACACCATGTGGCGCTGTGCCCGCTCAAATCACGCAACTGGCGCAGGGAAAGATGGTCATGGATTGACATGTCGTTTTGTTCCGGGTTGTCTGTTGGCTTCTGGTCTTCAATCACCCACAGCATGCACACGTAATAGATAAACGGGATGGTACCCGCCGGCAAGGTGTCCGGTAGTTTTTGTCCTTCCTGCATGGCGTCGAGACACAGCCGGATGCGATGGATCGGATTCAGCAGGTTGAGCCACTCCGGCACATCGCCGAACTGTTCCCGGTAACGCCGGGAGACGGAGTGCGTCCATCCCATGCCGTCGACCCAGCTGAAGCGGAAGGTCACCTGCAAGCCGCCATCGAGTACCAGTGACTGCTTGCAATTCCCACCCAGGCGTTGCATGCACAGGGCTTCGATCCGCTGCTTGAGTTGCTTCAGCGGCATGGTGGTGTGTGTCGTGTCAGTCATGTCGGCGCTCCTGGTGATGAAAACAAGACCTACGGTAACCAGGTGCAGTCGCACGGCATGAGACTGTCAATGCTGCGGAGGCCTACAGCAGCACCGCATGCCCCACCACCCGAACCACCATCCCCACCAGCGACCCTAGCGCCGCATACTTCCAGACCGCAGCAATACGCCGGCCGGAGGAGATCAGCACGGCAATGCCGGCCAGATCCAGTGGCGTCAGCAGCCAGCCGGCGGACAGGTTGATCAGGGCGGCATCGACCTGGCCAGCGCGGTGCAGTTCGGACATGACGGCCAGCATGGCGCTGCCGCCGGCCAGGTACTTGGTCAGCGTGGGTAGTACCAGTACCGGATCGATATGCAGCAGGGTCAGCAGCGGCGTCAGCACCCCGGTGAGCCAGTCAATGCTGCCGCTGCGCTGCAACAAGCCGACCACCACCAGCGCCAGCACCATAATCGGAATCGCCCCCAGCGCAATCTTGAAGGCTTCGGAGCCGGCGGCGTTGATCACGTCCAGCAGGCCCTTGCCGCCGCTGACGGTGGCGTGGTTCAGGCCGTCGGGAGTGGGTGCTTCTTCATCGGGCAGCTTGCGCCCGATCAGGTGCCAGGTCACGGCGGCTGCCACCAGGCCGCCGATGACAGACAGCAGCAGCGTCACGCCAATCTCCAGGCCCATCGCCATCATCGGGAACGAGGCATTGGCCTGTGCCATGGCAAACACCATGGCCAGCGTGGCGGCAATCTGTCGTTGCGAGATCCCGCGCTGGTCCATGATGCTGAGCGTGGCCACCGGTGCGGCAAAGCTGACCAGGCTGACTTGCAAGGCGGCAAAAATGCCAAGCCCGCCCAGGCCAAAGGGTCGCAGCACTGGCGTGAGTTTCTGCACGATCCAGTCCAGCCAGCCATGCGCTTCCATCAGCCGCATCAGGAACAGCATGACGATCATGATGGGCAGCATCACGAACAGCGAGAATTCGATACCGGCGCGGCCGGCTTGCAGGATGATGTCGATCAGCATGAACGGGGCAGGGGGAGTCGCCAGGGCAATGCGTGATCATGTACCTGTTTGCGACCGATTTTTGTGGAGATGGCTTCGGGTAAGCCCGAATCCTACACCGACGCGCTGAACGCGCGTGCTACATTGATAGCCATTTCGTGGCACTTTCCTGGGTGTCACCGTGATCCCTGATACGTATGGAGTCGTGTATGCAGATGCCCGCTATCACCTTGTCCCGGTCCTGCCTGTCGGTGCTAGCCGGCTGCAGCCTGCTGGTGCTCAGTCCGTTGGCGCAGGCCGCCAGCTGGGTGAGCGAGCAGGGCACGCTGCGCCCGCAAGCGCAACAGGCCTTGGCCACCCTGCAAAAATCGGCTGGCGAAGGCCTGAATCCGGCCGATTACGGCGTCACGGCATTGGCACAGGCGCTGCAACAGGCCCAGGGCCAGAACCTGACGCCGGAACAGGCCAGCGGTCTGGACCAGAAGCTGAATCAGTCGGTCGAGCGCTACCTGAAGGACTTGCACAATGGCCGCGTCGATCCGCGCGTGCTCAAGGAAAACTACAACGACAGCCACCGCACCGCCTTTGATCCGAAACTGGTGCTGGCACAGGCGCTCGACAGCGGTGACCTGAACCAGGCCTGGAAGGCGGCCACGCCGTCGTTCCCGGCGTACGCCAGCTTGCGCAAGGCGCTGCACCAGCTGCAGGCGCTGTCCGGCCATGCGGCCTGGGAAAGCAAGCTGCCGGCGCTGCCCAAATCGGGCCGGATTGCCGCCAACCAGGCATGGGCTGGCCTGCCGATCGTGGCGCAGCGCCTGGCTGCCCTGGGTGATATGGCGGCCGTGCCTGCCGGTACACCCACGACCTTGACACCGGCCCTGCGCGAGGGCCTGAAGGCCTTCCAGACCCGCCACAGCCTGACTGCCAATGGCCTGCTGGATCGCAAGACCGTTGATGCGCTCAATATCACGCCGGATGCCCGCGCGCAGCAGGTGGCACTGGCGATGGAACGCGCACGCTGGACGCCGCTGGCGCAGGGCAAGCGCATGATCGTGGTCAACGTGCCGCAATTCCGCCTGTATGGCTATGAAATCGACCAGGGCAAGGTGATTCCCAAGGTCACCATGCGCGTGATTGTTGGCAAGACGCTGGATACGCGCACGCCGATGTTCGACGAGGACATGACCTACGTCGAGTTCAGCCCGTACTGGAACGTGCCGATCTCGATCGCGCGCAGCGAAACCATTCCGCGCATCAAGCGCGATCCCGGCTACATGGCCCGCCAGGGTTTCGAGATCGTGCAGGGCAATTCGGTCAGCAGCAGCCCGTCGGCAGCCAACCTGAATGCGGTGCTCAACGGTAGCGCCCGCATCCGCCAGAAGCCGGGTCCGCGCAACGCACTGGGGGATGTCAAGTTCATGTTCCCGAACAACATGAACATCTATCTGCACCACACGCCATCGACTGGCCTGTTCAACCGCGACAAGCGCGACCTGAGCCATGGCTGCGTGCGCGTGGAAGAGCCGGTGCAGCTGGCGCAATTCGTGCTGCAGGATGATCCGTCCTGGACCAAGGACCGCATCACCAAGGCCATGGGCGGTACCAAGCCGACGATTGCGCGCCTGAAGGAACCACTGCCGGTGGTGCTGACTTATAGCACCACGGTGGTGCTTGATGGCAAGCCGCATTATTTTGCCGACCTGTACGGCCACGACAAGCTGCTGGCACAGCAGCTGGCCAAACGCAGTCCTGCAACTGTCAGCTCCAAGTAGGCGTTGGCGTTACAAAAAACCGCTGGCGCCGAATAACCCTGCTGCCTACAATGACAGGTTAAGTAGTATCAAACCTGTGTCTATCTGTAGCCATCTGCAGCCAAAACACAGGTTTTGCAGTTGGAGCAACAGGGTATGCGATCTTCTCGCCGTGGTTTTCTGGGACAGGGCCTGCGCGCCGTAGCGGCAGGCGGGCTGGTGATGCAGGCAGCGCCTGCGATGGCGGCATTCGGTTACGGTCAGCGCCGGCTGTCACTGGACCATCTGCACACCAACGAGCGCCTGTCGCTGGTCTATGCGGTAGGGGAAGATTTCCTGCCGCAATCGATCAGCCGCCTGAACTATTTCCTGCGTGACCACTACACCGGCATTCCCGGTGACATGGATCCGCGCCTGTACGACATCATGCACCAGGTGCGAGGCCTGCTGGCAACGAATGCCCCGTTCGAGATCATCTCCGGCTACCGCAGCCCGGCTACCAACGAGCGCCTGCGCACGACGCGCGGTGGTGGCGTCGCCAAGCAGAGCCTGCACACGCAGGGCAAGGCGGTGGATATCCGCATGACCGGCGTGCCGCTGGCGGAACTGCGCGATGCCGCCAAGTCATTGCAGGCTGGCGGCGTTGGCTACTACCCGCGCGACAACTTCGTGCATATCGATACCGGCCGCGTACGCTACTGGTAAGCCCAAGGCAGGGCGCGGCCAGACAGCAGGATCAGGCCGGTGCCTGCCAGTGTCCGCTCTTGCCGCCGATCTTCTCGAGCAGGCGCACACCGCCAATTTCCATGCCGCGGTCGACGGCCTTGAGCATGTCGTAGATAGTCAGCAGGCCGGCCATGGTGCCGCTCAGGGCTTCCATTTCCACGCCGGTACGACCCACGGTTTCGGTCGTCACGCGCAGGTGCATGCGCTGCAGTGCGGCTTCGGGCTCAAACTCCACGCCCACATGGGTCAGCGCCAGCGGGTGGCACAGTGGGATCAGCTGCGCCGTCTGCTTGGTGC
>JAAYCV010000098.1 GCA_012729605.1 Ramlibacter sp.
CCGAAGCGCTTGCGTGCCACATGGCCGCCGCTGCCACGCACGGCCTGCTTGCGCGGCGCGGCGCCACCACGGCGGGAGGAGGAGGGCGCGCGACTCAACTCGGCGTCCTGCGCATCTCGATGTAGGCGCGGCCGCGGATCTCTTCTTCCCAGTTGCGCAGGGCCTCACCGGCGCGCTGCTCACGCAGGGCGGCGCGCGCCATGGCGACCTGTTGCGCCTGCGTCATGGGCACCGAGCGGCGCTCCAGCAGCTGCACCAGATGCACGCCAAAGCGCGAGATGAAGGGCTGCGTCATGTTGCCGGCGGCCTGCAGCTGGCCCAGGCGCTCCTCGAACTCGGGCACGAACATGCCGGGCTGGGCCCAGCCCAGGTCGCCGCCCTGCTGGGCGCTACCGTCCATGGACAGGCGACGTGCGGCATCGGCAAAATCGGTCTTGCCGGAGGCGATGTCACGGCGCACCTGGTTCAGCTGGGCCGTGGCCTGCTTGGCGGTCAGCTTGTCATTGGGGATCAGCAGGATATGGCGGGCATGGGTTTCCGTCACGCCAAACGCCATGTCAATGTTCTGGCGCTCGATCACCTGGATGATGTGGAAACCGTCCTCGGTGCGCACGGCATCAGTGCTCTGGCCCAGCGGCACGTTGCGGATCGCGGCTGCCAGATCGGCCGTCAGCTGCTCCTGCGGCACCAGCGGGCTGGCCTGCGGCGGGATGTCGCTGTACTCGCGCGCCACCTGCAGGAATTCCTGGCCGCTGCGTAGCGCCTTCACGGCGTTGTTGGCCTTCTGCTGCAGGCCCTGCACCTGTTCGGCGCTGGCGCCCGGTGGCACGGCGATCAGGATCTGTGCCATGCGCACGGCCGGCACCAGGCTATCGGGCAGGCCCTGCTTGATGCGCTGCTCGCGCAGCGTGCGCAGTGCTTCCAGGTCGCTGACCTTGGCCACTTCCTGGTTCACGCGGGCATCACGTACGCGTTCCAGCAGGTAGGCGTCACGCAGGGCGGCGCGGTACTGCGATGCGGCAATGCGGCGCTCCTGGATGAAGCGGGCGCGGAACTTTTCGGGGCTCAGATTGGCCTGGCGCGCCAGCGTGCGCTCACGCACGTCCAGCTCCTCGTCGCTGATGGTGATACCAGTACCGCGCGCCGACTGGATCGCGGCTTTCTGGAAGATCACGTCATCAAGCGCACGCTGCAGCAGCGCCTGGCGCGCCGGAACCGGCTGCTTGGCGGCTGTCAGGCTGCGGGACAGTTCGTTGGCGCGCACCTGGACTTCGCGGTTGGTGACGGGCTCCTTGTTGACCACGGCGACGATGTAGTCGCTCTGCACGCCGGCACGCGCGCCCTGGGCCTGCACGGCCGGCAGCAGGGCCTGGCCGCCCAGCAGCAGGGCGCAGGCCAGCGCCGGGGCGTGCATGCGGTGGAAGAAGGAGGGCTTGCGTACGGCAGTCATGGCATCTCTCTCAGAATGGCGATCCGGAGCTGTTGCGGCGATCGCGCAGCAGCTGGTAATTGGGGATATTGTCGGTGAAAGTCCGGATCGGGCTGGAGCCCAATCGTGACAATCCGTTGAACTCGAGCTGGAACATGATGCGGTTGTCCATCTTGGCCGGCTGGTGCTGGACCGCCTTGCGGTGCAGGGCAATGCGGCCGATCCAGCAGCAGCTGTCGTACTCGAGGCCGACAATCGATTCGACCAGGCGGCTTTCCTGCAGTGAGTAGAACAGGCGGCCGACCGTGTACCAGCGGCCCGGTCCCAGTCCCTGGCCGGCAGGCTTCTCGACGTCCTTGCTGCCCCACAGGTCGTTCAGCGGCCATTGCCAGCCGACGTCGATCTGTTCGGTGCGCTCGCGCTGGTGGCGGTAGTGCGCGGTGATGCTGCGGTAGGGGCCAGGCGTGTAGCTGCCGCCCACCACGCCGCGCATGGTGCGGCCGATTTCCGGATCCCACTGCATGCTGGCGCGGGTGCTCCACTGCGGTGTCCAGTTGACGGTGCCGTCCAGCAGCAGGTTGCTGAAGCTGTTGCTGTCGGGCGTGTCCTCGTCGTTGAGCTGGACGCGGCGTGTCTTGAGCTGCTTGCGCGCGGCCACGGTCAGGTTGGCCAGCTCGGCGCCATCGGCGTTGTCATACAGGCGGCTGGTCACGCCCAGCGTGGCCGAACGCGTATCGGCAATGCGGTCATTGCCGGAGAACGGATTCGCGCTGTAGATGCTGGACAGGTTGAAGTCCTTCAGCCAGCTGTCGTAGGCCGGCAGGTGGTTCTGCTCCTTGTACGGCGTATAGGCCAGGAACAGGCGCGGCTCCAGCGTCTGGCGCACGTTGCGGCTGAACATCTGCGTATCGCGCTCGAACACCAGCGAGCTGTCCAGTGTGGCGGTCGGGATCACCACGCTGTCGGAGCGCTTGCCGTTGTCCATGGCCGTATCCGTGCTGTAGTGGCGCGCGTTGACTTCCAGCGCCGGCACCACATAGCCCCAGGGGCGTATCCAGGGGTAGCTGACACGGGCGCGCGCGTAGCTGCGGTCGCCATCCGGGTATTCGGCCAGGCTGGAGTCGGAACGGAAACGCGTGTGATCCAGATCCAGCGACAGGTCAAAGCCGCGCACATCGTCACGCGTGTAGTTCAGGTGCAGCTGCGGCGACTTGTCGTAGGGCGGAATGATGGGGTCTGGCTGCTGCAGCGTCTGCCACTTCTCGTTGCGGATAAAGCCGGACCAGTAGTCCTTTTTCCAGCCCAGCTGGATGTTGCTGGAGAAGGTGCGTTCGCTCAGCAGCGTGTTGCGGCTGTCGAAGTTGTAGAAATCGCGCCAGTAGTTGTCATCGCTGACGCGTTCCAGATGCATGTCGAGCTTGAACTGGCCGTAGCGCTCCGGCACCGACGGGAAGGTCTGCGCATGCTGGAACACGTAATGCCAGCGGTCCAGGTTGTCACGCAGATTGTCGCCCGGCAGGTAATTGGCCTGCAGGTTGCCGGCATAGGTGTCTTCCAGGTAGCGGAACTGGCCGAATAGATCCACGCCGCGCTTGCTGTAGACCGTGGGCATGACGGTGGCATCGCGGTTGGGCGCGATATTGAAGTAGTAGGGCTGCGCGACCTCGAAGCCGTCTTCGGTGCCGAGCGAGAAGGTCGGCGGCAGCAGGCCGGAACGGCGCTTGTCTGACAGCGGGAAACCCAGGCCACCGGGAATCGGCAGGATCGGCACGCCATAAAACACCAGCGCGCCATTTTCGACATAGCCTTCGTCGGCCTCGGTGTCGATGATGATTTTTTCGCCACGGATATACCAGGCCGGGTTCCAGTCGCCTTCCTGCCGGTCGGCGCGGCGGCAGGTGCTGTAGATCATGTCGTGGCCGATGCTGTGGCTGCCGTCGATGAATTCGATCTTGCTGGCCTGGGCCAGGCCACCGGTGCGCTGCATCTCCATCTGCACGTTGTCGAAAGTGCCCGATTGCGTATCGAGCTGCATTTGCAGCGCATCGCCGCTGTAGACATTGCCAGCGCGCTCGATGCGCACATCGCCTTTGGCCGTGACCTCGTTGGCGGGAATCGAATAGTGCAGCAACTCGCCCTGCACCACGGTGCCGGGCTGCTGGATCACGGCGGCGCCGGTAGCGGTGACGTCCAGGTCGACCTGGCCTTCGATCTGGTTGGCCTCGATCACGGTCGGACCGCTGGCAGGCTCCTGCGGCGCCGAGGCGGCCGCGACCGGCGGCACGATGGAAATGTCGTAGCCACGAGCCGCATCGGCCCAGGCCGGCATGGCCAGGCCGCTGCACAGCAGCAGCACGCCATGGGCGACAGGCGTACGCAGCCAGCGCGTGCTGCGGCGTTGCGAAAGTGCTGGGGAGTGCAGTCGGGAGCTCACGGTAGAAGAAGGGCAGGCTTGCGCCCACCAGGACAATTCCTGAAAAGAAGCATTCTGCCAGCCATTGGCCGGGCCGTGGCTGGCTGTGACAAAAATGCCATGGCGGCACGCCTTGCATACAATGGCGGCATGCCGCGCGCAGGTGCGCCGCACCCAATTATTACCGACTTGAACCATGTCCCTGCAGAATGATCCCATCGCGGCCCTGAACTGGTCCGCGCCCGAACGCGCCCAGCAGTTTTCCCAGTGGCTGGAAGCGATTGCCGCCCGCCAGCAGATTCGCCCCGAAAGCGTGGTGCTGGCCAATGCCGATGCCAGCTTCCGCCGCTACCTGCGCGTGCAGGGTGAAGCCGGCCAGCCCTCGCGCATCATCATGGATGCGCCGCCGGACAAGGAAAACTGCCAGCCCTTTGTGCATGTGGCCGGCCTGATGGAGCAGGCGGGCGTGCATGCCGCGCGCGTGCTCGAGTGGGATCGTGAGCACGGTTTCATGCTGCTGAACGATCTGGGCGGCGACACCATGATGACGGCGCTGGACGAACAGCAGCCGGTGGCGGCCATGCCCTACTACCAGCAGGCGCTGGACGCACTGCTGCCCTGGCAGCTGGCCTCGCGCCCGGACCAGTTGCCGGCCTACGACGAGGCCTTGCTGCGTCGCGAGCTGCAGCTGTTCCCCGACTGGTATCTGGCGCAGCACCGCCAGGTCACGCTCACGCCCGAGCAGCAGCAGGTGCTGGCCAGTACCTTCGACCTGATCGTGCAGCGCAACCTGGCCGCGCCCAGCGTCTATGTGCACCGCGATTTCATGCCACGCAACCTGATGCTGGGCGAGACACCGCAATCGCCGTTGGGTGTGCTGGACTTCCAGGACGCGGTCTACGGCCCGGTCACCTACGACATTGCCAGCCTGATGCGCGATGCATTCATCAGCTGGGACGAGGAGCTGGTGCTGGACATGACGATTCGCTACTGGGAGCGTGCGCGCAAGGCCGGCCTGATGGATTTCGAAGACTGGCACCAGGACTTTGGCGCCTTCTACCGCGCGGTCGAGTGGATGGGCCTGCAGCGCCATCTGAAAGTGGCCGGCATCTTTGCGCGCCTGACGCTGCGCGACGGCAAGGAGAAATACCTGGCCGATGCGCCGCGCTTCATCGAATACATCCGCCACGCCGGTCGCCGCTACCGTGAACTGGCACCGCTGCTGCAGCTGGTAGACCAGATCGAGGGCACGCAGGACGTTACCGGCTTCGCCTTTGGCCGCATGTAAGCCATGCCGCGTTTCCATTGCCCTCTGCCGCTGATTCCGGACACGGAGTTGCTGCTGCCACCCGGTGCGGCGCGCCATGTGCAGGTACTGCGGCTGCAGCCGGGTGATCGTATCGAGCTGTTCCATGGCGGCCTGCCCGATGCCGAGACGCCGGCCGATGCGCCCTGGCGCCATGGCCATGCCGAGGCCGAGGTGCTGCGCATGGGCCGCAGCGAGGTGGAAATTCGCATCCTCCAACTGCATCCGGAGCGCTCCGTGCCGGAGGCCGAGGTGCACCTGCTGGTTGGCGTGCCGGCCAATGAGCGCATGGACTGGCTGGTCGAGAAGGCCGCCGAACTCGGCGTGTGCAGCATCCAGCCCTTGCAGACCAGCCGCAGCGTGCTGCGGCTCAAGGGTGATCGCGCTGAACGTCGCCAGGCGCACTGGCAGGCGGTGGCGGTTGCGGCCTGCGAGCAGAGTGGCCGCACGTGCGTACCGCTTATCCACCCGCTGTGTGCGCTGCCGGAGGCGGTGACTGCGGCTGCCGGCCGCAAGGCGGTGCTGTCATTCGCACAGGGCAGCCAGCCGCTCCATGCCTGGGTGGGTGGCCAGCGTCCGCCACAGCCGGTCAGCCTGCTGTCCGGTCCGGAAGGCGGGCTAGATGCCGCCGAAGAGGCATTGGCGCTGCAACAGGGCTTCGAGCCGATCACGCTGGGTGCCCATGTGCTGCGCGCCGAGACGGCACCGCTGGCCGCATTGTCGCTATTGCAGCTCCTGCCTGCCGCACAGGCATGAAAAATCCCCCGGCAGCCAGGCTGGCGGGGGATGCTGCGGAATGCAGACGGGACCGGGCGATCAGGCCTCGGCGGCGTCAGCCTTGCGCAGGATCTGGTACAGCTCGTCCTTCAGGGCCAGCTTTTCTTTTTTCAGGACTTCGATCTCGATGTCGGTAGCCGGCTCCAGACGGGCTTCCATGTTCTTGATCTTCTGGTCCATGTCGTTATGCTTGTCGAACAGGCGCTCGAAACGGGCATCTTCGGTCTTCAGCTTGGTGATCAGGTCGCGGTATTCGGGGAACATCAGAGATCCTCTTGAGGTTGGTTGGAATGCTGAAAGCAGGAGTCCGGCAGGTCCTGCCGCATGCCTTCAGTATACCAAGGAGCGCTTC
>JAAYCV010000016.1 GCA_012729605.1 Ramlibacter sp.
CAGCCGCAGCAGATCCTGCCGTTCTCGACCGGCGTGATCATGGAGCCGCTGCCGGTGGATCGCATCATCGCCAAATTGCCGGATGCGATCGCCGCAGCCGCGCCGGACCAGTGGGCCGTGGCCGCCGAAGGCATCATGACCACCGATACCCTGCCCAAGGCCTACAGTGCCACGGCAGAAATCGGCGGTGCTAGCGTCCACATCACCGGCATCAGCAAGGGTGCCGGCATGATCCGCCCGAACATGGCCACCATGCTGGGCTTTCTGGCCACCGACGCGCGTGTCAGCCAGGGCGTGATGGCACAGCTGGCGCGTGAGCTGGCTGATGGCTCGTTCAACCGCATCACCATCGATGGCGATACCTCCACCAACGATTCCTTTGTCGTGATCGCCAGCAACCAGGCCGACCATGCCGAGATCACCTCGCTCGACAGCGCTGACGGTCAGGCGCTGAAGGCGGCGATGCAGGCGGTGGCACTGAAGCTGGCACAGGCCATCGTGCGCGATGGCGAGGGTGCCACCAAGTTCATCACGGTGCAGGTCGAAGGCGGCAAGACTGCCGAGGAATGCCGTCTGGCGGCTTATGCCATCGCGCATTCGCCGCTGGTCAAGACCGCGTTCTACGCCAGCGACCCGAACCTGGGCCGCATCCTGGCGGCGGTCGGTTATGCCGGTATCACCGATCTGGACCAGGAAAAGATCGAGCTCTATCTGGATGACGTGCATGTGGTCACGCAAGGCGGCCGCAACCCGTCCTACCAGGAAGCCGATGGCCAGCGCGTGATGCAGCAGGCCGAGATCACCGTGCGCGTCCAGCTGGGCCGTGGCCAGGCGTCCGACACGGTCTGGACCTGCGACTTCAGCCACGATTACGTGAGCATCAATGCGGATTACCGGTCGTGATCTGATCGGCTGATCCAGACATGACAAAGGCGGCTCCATGAGCCGCCTTTTGCGTTTGCAGGGTAGGGATGAACTCAGTGCAGCGTATCGTTGCCCGGCAGCAACTGCGCCCCCGGCTCCAGCTTGAAGAAGCCGGTGCCGGCCGAACCGCGACCGATTTCGTCCACCGTGGCTTCGCGCACGCCGTGGATGCGCAGCTGCAGGTGCAGGCTGATGCCGGCCAGCGGGTGGTTGCCGTCCAGCACCACGTGATCGGGATACAGGTCAGTCACGATATAGAGCGCGTCCTGCGGGATGTCCGCGCTGCAGCCGGCGGGCAGGCCCTGGCCGTCAAACGTCATGCCTTCCTCGGTCTCGGCCGGGAACAGCGTGCGTGCTTCCAGGAAGATCAGGTTCTCGTCGTAATCGCCAAAGGCGTCCAGCGGCTCCAGATCCAGCTTGATCGTGTCGCCGACCTGGCGGCCAATCAGCGCCTGGTCGATGCTGTTCAGCAGGTCATCGCCGCCGACCAGGAATTCGACCGGGTCTTCCAGCTCGTCCAGCACATCGCCCATGGAGTCTTTCATGACCCAGGTCAGGGCCACCACCGACTGGTCAGTGACGGCAGGGGTGTCAGGGGTATCGGTATCTGTGGTGTTTTCCATTGCACAATTGTCCCATGAACACGCAAATCCCCATGGCCCTGCTGGGTCAACTTTCTCCCGCCGATTTCATGCAGCAATACTGGCAGCGCCAGCCGCTGGTGATCCGCCAGGCGATTCCCGGTTTCCAGCCCTTGCTCAGCCGCGAGGAACTGGCCGATCTGGCCAGCCAGGACGAGGTCGAATCGCGCCTGATCGGCGATTTTCCAGATGGTGGCTGGCAGATGGAGCGTGGCCCGTTCGAGGCGGAAGACCTGCCGGATTACGACGAGCCGAAATGGACGCTGCTGGTGCAGGGCGTGGACCTGCACGATGCCGCGGTGCACCAGCTGATGCAGCAGTTCCGCTTCATTCCCGATGCGCGCCTTGACGACGTGATGATCAGCTACGCTACAGAAGGCGGTGGCGTCGGTCCGCACTTTGACAGCTACGACGTGTTCCTGCTGCAGGCCATGGGCAAGCGCCGCTGGCGCATCGGCCGCCAGGAAGATCGAACGCTGGTGCCGGATCTGCCGGTGCGCATCCTGGCCGATTTCCAGCCGGAAGAGGAGTTCGTGCTGGAGCCGGGCGACATGCTTTACCTGCCGCCGGGCTGGGCGCATGACGGCATCGCCGAAGATGGCGAGTGCATGACTTATTCCATCGGCTTCCGCGTGCCGCAGCGTGGCGATCTGGCACGTGAACTGCTGGGCCGCATGGCCGATCCGGCTGCCGATGCGCTGGGCGAGGATCTGTATGAAGATGCCGACCAGCCGGCGGTACAGGCCTCGGCGGCGATTCCGGTCAGCATGCAGGATTTTGCGCGGCAGGCCATTGCAGAAGCGTTACAGGATGATGACAATCTGGCATGCGCCTTGGGCGAATACCTGACCGAACCGAAAGCCAACGTCTGGTTTGACGTGCCGGAGCAGCAGCCCGAGGTGCTACAGGCCTGCTTCTGGCTGGATCGCCGTACGCGCATGTTGTATGACGAGCGCCATGTGTTCATCAACGGTGAAAGCTACCGCGCTGCAGGGGAAGATGCGGCGCTGATGCGCCAGTTGGCCAACCAGCGCCAGCTCGATGCCGACGCGCTGGCTACGGCGAGCGAGGAGGCGCGGGCGCTGTTGCTGTCCTGGGCTGATGATGGTTGGGGCCATACAGGTGCTGCATTGCAGCAATGATGTGGCAAGCTGACAACAGATTGACAATTGCTCACAAGCAGGGTGTCAGCTTCTGTCAGCTTAGCGGGTGTTTTCCCTATAATGCGGTGCAGGGGGCAAGTAACGGGCTTCCTCCCGTCTTCTGCCGACAGGCAGAAAACACTCCCGGAAACTGTTTCGTACCCAACACATTCCTCAAGGATTGAAAAAATGAACAAGTCTTACCTGATCGCTGCTGTTATCGCTGCTGCTGCCCTGACCGCTTGCGGCAAGAAAGAAGACGCTGCTGTGCAAGCCGCTTCTGCTGCTGCTTCCGCTACTGATGCTGCTGCTTCCGCTGTTGACGCTGCTGCTTCCGCTGCTGCTACCACCGTGGACAACGCTGCTTCCGCTACGGCTGACGCCGCTGCTTCCGCTGCTGCTGTTGCTACCGACGCTGCTGCTTCCGCAGTTGACGCCGCTGCTTCCGCTGTGGACGCTGCTGCTTCTGCTGTTGACGCTGCTGCTTCCAAGTAAGCACAGGTCAGCCACATGGCAGCGCAAGCTGCCATGCAGCACCAAAAACCGCCTTGAATTCAAGGCGGTTTTTTCATGCCTGAAAGCAGGCGGATTCAGGTGGATTCAGACGGCGGCCGCTGGTGGCAGGCGCTGCCAGCCAGCATGGTCGGCTTGCCAGCGCAGCACCTCGGCGCGTTGCGGGCCGCGGCCGGGCTCCAGCTGCCAGTCGCTCAGCACGATGCGTTGCAGCGCGCAGCTGTCTTCCGGCAGATGCAGGGCGTGTTCGCCGGGGCGGTGCGTATGGCCATGGATCAGCGTGGCAGCGTCATGCGCCTGCAGCCAGGCACGCGCCAGTGCCGGATCCACATCGGCATAGCCTTCCACGCCCAGTTCGTTCTTGCGTGCATCGCTCTGGGCGCGCATCTGCTGCGTCATCGCCATGCGCACGGCCAGCGGCTGCTGCAGGAATTGCTGCTGCACCGCCGGGTTGCGCACCGTCTGGCGGAATTGCATATAGGCCACATCATCAATGCATAGCGCATCGCCGTGGCTGAGCAGCACGCGCTCGCCATCGGGCAGCTGCAGCACGCTCGGGTCCGGCAGCAGGCGCGCCTGCGCATGCTCGCAGAAGGCCTGTGCCAGCAGGAAATCGCGGTTGCCATGCATCAGGAACACCTGGCAGCCGCGTGCCGCCAATGCGGCCAGCTCGTCAGCCACCAGCTGCTCGAAAGCATGGTTGCTGTCCTGCAGCACATCGTCACCGATCCAGACTTCAAAGATGTCGCCGAGCAGGAACAGGGCCTGCGCCGGCGTCTGGCGCAGGTAGCCGAGCAGGGCCTGCCAGGTGGCGCCGTCCTGCTGCAGGTGCAGGTCGGAAATGCAGTCGATGGTGTGCCAGCCGGCATCGGCCAGCAGCAGTTCGGCGTCAGGAATCGGGTGCGTGGGGGCAGGCGTGCTCATGGGCGTGTGGCGGGAATCGGATCAAGAAAAAGGCCACGGCAGCGAGGGGCTGCGTGGCCTGTGCGATAGCGCTGTCAGATCAGAGCACGGTGGCCTTCTCGACCAGCACGTCGTCCTTCGGCACATCATCGTGGTAGCCGCGGCGGCCGGTCACGACCTTGGCGATCTGGTCGACCACTTCCGTGCCGCTCACGACCTTGCCGAATACCGCATAGCCCCAGCCCTGGGCCGTGGGGGACTTGAAGTTCAGGAAGTCGTTGTTGGCGACGTTGATGAAGAACTGGGCGCTGGCAGAGTGCGGCGCAGAAGTACGGGCCATGGAGATGGTGTACTTGTCGTTCTTCAGGCCGTTGTCGGCTTCATTCTTGATTTCGGCAGCGGTGGGCTTCTGGTCCATGCCGGGGACGAAACCGCCGCCCTGGATCATGAAGCCGGGAATCACGCGGTGGAAAATGGTGCCGTCATAGTGGCCCTTGTTCACGTACTCCAGGAAGTTGGCCACGGTCACGGGCGCCTTTTCGGCGTCCAGTTCGATGGTGATGTTGCCGAGGCCGGCGATCTGCAGTTCGACTTGGGGGTTGGACATGGGTTGCCTTTGTATCTGAAAAATGAGCTGCCAATGGCAGACGAACGCTTATTTTATCTGTGTCGCCGATTCGATCAGCACGGTGTGGCGCGGAACATCACTGGCAAAAGGGCCAAGCGGGCCGGTCGGCTGCTGGCGTATGCGCATCACGGTGTCCATGCCGCTGACGACCTTGCCGAAAACCGTGTAGCCGTAGAGCTGCGGTGCGCGCTCCAGGCTGGCACGCGACACGTTGGTGTAAGTGCGGCCCTGGTAGACAAAGCGTGGCACCGGATCGGCATCGGGAATCGGCACCGGATCAAGGAAGCCGTTGTCCTTTACGTTGATGAAGAACTGGGCGCCGGCAGAATCGGGATCATTGGTGCGCGCCATGGCGATGCTGCCCGTGACGTTGCGCAGGCCGGCCTGGTAGGCCTGGCGACCTTCGTGCACCACGCGCTGGCGCGCCGGGCGTTCGATCAGCTTGGCATCATAACCGCCGCCCTGGATCATGAAGTCCGGAATCACGCGGTGGAAGATGGTGCCATCGTAGTGCTTCGCCTTCACGTAGTGCAGGAAGTTGGCCACGGTTTTGGGCGCCTTGTCCGGATATAGCTCGACCACGAAGTTGCCCTCGCTGGTAGTGAACTGGACTTGCGGTGCCGGCTTGGCTGCCAGCGCCGGCGTACCCAGCGTCAGCATCAGGGCGCTGGCCAGCAGGGTACGGCGACTGGAAAAAAAGAAGGTGCGTGGTGTCATGGAAAGAGCTTTGCAAAGGGATTCGAGGCATCAGGCAGGCGCATTATGGCAGCATACGGCAAGAGGCCTGCCACACGCTGTGTCCGGCTGTTGCCGAATGCAATCATCGGTTTGGGGTACCATTGGAAGTCCTGACGTACTTTTTGACAGTGCGTCCAGACCGCTTCAGCCCGACAGCAGCCTGTCGGGCTTTTTCAGCCGTGGCGTCTGCTGCGGCCAGTCTCCGGATTTCGCCACACGACGATGACGCTCCGTATCTACAACACGCTGGCGCGTGACCTGCAAGATTTTGTCCCGCTCGAACCTGGCCATGTGCGCATGTATGTGTGCGGCATGACGGTGTACGACCTGTGCCATCTCGGCCATGCGCGCGTGATGGTGGCATTTGACGTGGTGCAGCGCTGGCTGCGAGCCAGCGGCTACCGCGTCACCTATGTGCGCAACATCACCGATATCGACGACAAGATCATCAAGCGTGCGCTGGAGAATGGCGAAACCATGCGCGGCCTGACCGATCGCATGATTGCCGCCATGCATGAAGATGCCGATGCGCTCGGCATCGAGCGCCCGACGCACGAGCCGCGCGCCACCGATTTCGTGCCGCAGATGCTGTCCATCATCGGCACGCTGCAGGACAAGGGCCTGGCCTACCAGGCCGGCAATGGCGACATGCTGTATGCGGTGCGCAAGTTTCCCGGTTACGGCAAGCTGTCCGGCAAGTCGCCTGACGAGCTGCGCGCCGGCGAGCGCGTGGCGGTGCAGGACGGCAAGCAGGATCCGCTCGATTTCGTGTTGTGGAAATCGGCCAAGGAAGGCGAGCCGGAAGAGGCCAAGTGGAGCAGCCCCTACGGCAGCGGCCGTCCGGGCTGGCATATCGAGTGCTCGGCGATGAGCTGCGCGCTGCTGGGCGAAACTTTTGACATCCACGGTGGCGGTGCCGACCTGCAGTTTCCGCACCACGAGAACGAGATCGCCCAGAGTGAAGGCGCCCATGGCGACGGCTTTGCGCGCCTGTGGATGCACAACGGCTTTGTGCGCGTGGACAACGAGAAAATGTCCAAGAGCCTGGGCAACTTCTTCACCATCCGCGAGGTGCTGCAGGACTACGACGCCGAAACCGTGCGATTCTTTATTTTGCGCGCGCACTACCGTAGCCCGCTCAACTACAGCGATGCCCATCTGGACGATGCGCGCGCCGCGCTCAAGCGCCTGTACACGGCGTTGAGCCTGGTGCCGGCCGAGGTGCCCGCCAGCATGGACTGGACCAATCCGTATGCGGCGCGCTTCCAGGCCGCCATGGATGAGGATTTCGGTACGCCCGAGGCGGTGGCCGTGCTGTTCGAACTGGCGTCCGAAGTCAACCGCAGCCAGTCGCCGGAACTGGCCGGCCTGCTGAAGGCGTTGGGTGGCGTGATCGGCCTGCTGCAGGCGGATCCGCAGCAGTTCCTGCAGGCGGGTGCCAGCCTCGACGCTGCCGCCATCGAGCAGCAGATTGCCGCGCGCGCTGCCGCCAAGGCGGCCAAGGACTGGGCCGAGGCCGACCGCATCCGCAAGGACCTGCTGGAGCAGGGCGTGGTGCTGAAGGACAGTGCCAGCGGCACGACCTGGGAAATGGCACAGTAATGGGCAGTAGCAGTAACCAGGCACTGGTCGTGAGCAGCACCCGCGCATCTACCGTCGCCGTTCCGGTACAGGAGCTGACTGTGCCATTTCCGGATTATTGGGCCGAGGCCTGCAAGCAGCTGGCGCGGCGCGATCGCGTCATGAAACGGCTGATTCCGCTGTATGCGCATACCAGCCTGCAGTCGCGTGGCGATGCCTTCAGCACGCTGGCGCGCAGCATCATCGGCCAGCAGATATCCGTCAAGGCAGCGCAGTCGGTGTGGAACCGTTTTGAAGCGGCCTGTGGCCAGATGCTGCCGCAGCAGGTGCTGGCGCTACCGACCGAGCAGATGCGTGCGGCCGGCCTGAGCGCACGCAAGGCGGATTATCTGCATGACTTGGCGCTGCACTTTGCCGAAGACCGGCTGCACCCGCAGGCCTGGCAGGGCATGGACGACGAGGCCATCATCAGCGAACTGGTGCAGATCCGCGGCATCGGCCGCTGGACTGCCGAGATGTTCCTGATGTTCCACCTGTTGCGCCCGAACGTGCTGCCGCTGGACGATGCCGGCCTGGTGAAAGGTATCAGCCAGAACTATTTTTCCGGCGAACCGGTCAGCCGCAGCGACATGCGCGAGGTGGCCGAAGCCTGGAAACCCTGGTGCACTGTCGCCACCTGGTTCATCTGGCGCTCGCTGGAACCGGTGCCGGTGGCTTACTGAAGTCCAGTTACCCTCCCAACCATCGCGTTCTGACCGTGGGTCAGGGCAATGCAACTTACAATACGCGGCATGTTCCCCCAAAGGAGTTCAAGTGGCCAAACGGACCTTCCTCGATTTCGAGCAACCCATTGCCGAACTTGAAAACAAGATCGAAGAACTGCGCCAGGTGCAGAGCGAATCGGCGGTTGACATCTCTTCCGAGATCGACCAGCTGAGCAAGAAGAGCCAGCAGCTCACCAAGGATATCTACAGTGACCTGACCGCCTGGCAGATCACGCGGATCGCGCGTCACCCCGACCGGCCCTATACGCTGGACTATGTGCGCGAGATCTTTACCGATTTCGTCGAGATGCATGGCGACCGCCATTTTGCCGATGACCGTTCCATCGTCGGCGGCCTGGCGCGCTTCAACGGCAGGCCCTGCATGGTGCTGGGCCAGCAGAAGGGCCGCGACACCAAGGAGCGCGGCCTGCGCAACTTCGGCATGAG
>JAAYCV010000099.1 GCA_012729605.1 Ramlibacter sp.
ATCTTCATGAGCGGCATCGGCACGCTCATCTTCTTCCTGTTTACCGGCGGCAAGGTGCCGAGCTATCTGGGCAGCAGCTTTGCCTTTATCGGCGTGGTGGTGGCTGCCACCGGCTATGGTGGCAGCGGGCCCAACCTGAACCTGGCGGTGGCGCTGGGTGGCATCATCGTCTGCGGCCTGGTCTACATGCTGATCGGCCTGCTGGTGCAACTGATCGGCACGCGCTGGATCGAGAGCCTGATGCCGCCAGTCGTCACCGGTGCCGTGGTGGCGGTGATCGGCCTGAACCTGGCCGCGATTCCGGTGAAGAACATGGCTGCCAGCAACTTTGACAGCTGGATGCAGGCCGTCACCTTCATCTGCGTGGCGCTGGTCGCCGTGCTGACGCGCGGCATGCTGCAGCGCCTGCTGATCCTGTTCGGCCTGCTGGTCGCCACCGTGGTCTACGTGATCCTGACCAACGGCCTGGGCATGGGCAAGCCGATGGATTTTTCCGGCATCGTCGCCGCGCCCTGGTTCGGCCTGCCGCAGTTCACCGCGCCGGTGTTTGACAGCCGGGCGATCCTGCTGATCGTGCCGGTGGTGTTCATCCTGGTGGCAGAAAACCTGGGCCATATCAAGGCGGTGAGCGCCATGTCCGGGCGCAATGTGGACGGCTACATGGGCCGCGCCTTTATCGGCGATGGCATTGCCACCATGGTCAGCGGCTCGGCTGGTGGCACCGGCGTCACCACCTATGCCGAGAACATCGGCGTGATGGCGGCGACCCGCATCTACTCCACTGCGGTGTTCGTGGCGGCTGCGCTGATCGCGCTGCTGCTCGGCTTCAGTCCCAAGTTCGGTGCCGTGATCCAGGCGATTCCGCTGCCGGTGATGGGCGGCGTCAGCATCGTGGTGTTCGGCCTGATTGCCGTCTCCGGCGCCAATATCTGGGTGCGCAACCAGGTCGATTTCGGCAATACCAGCAACCTGATGGTGGCCGCCATCACGCTGGTGCTGGGCACCGGCGACTTCACGCTGGCCTTTGGCGACTTCAGGCTCGGCGGCATCGGCACCGCCACCTTTGGCGCGATCTTGCTGCACCAGCTGCTGCGACTGCGCCGCAACTGAGGGGCGTCACCCCCCAATGCAAGAGGCTGCCGATTTGCATCGGCAGCCTCTTTTTTCCTGTTCCGGCGGATCAGCCGCGCAAACGGTCGATCAGGCCGTTCAGCGCTTCCAGCGAGCCGAAGTGGATCGCCAGCTCGCCAACCTCCTCGATACGGCCGTTGCGCTTGACGCGCTTTTTCACGCGTACTTCGACCTCGGCCGCCAGCAGGTCCGACAGCTCTTCTTCCACGCTACGCACATCACCGGATTTTTCACGGCGCACACGCTGCGGCTTGAGCTCGAATTCCTCGCCCAGCTTCTTCACCAGCTTCTCGGCCTCGCGCACCGACAGCTTCTTGTTGGCAATCTGCTGCGCCGCCGTGATCTGGTGCGCCTTGTCCAGGCTCAGCAAGGCACGCGCGTGGCCCATGTCCAGATCGCCAGCCATCAGCATGGTCTGCACCGGATCTGCCAGCTGCAGCAGGCGCAGCAGGTTGCTGGCGGCGCTACGGCTGCGACCCACGGCCTGCGCGGCCTGCTCGTGCGTCAGGCCAAACTCGCGCACCAGGCGCTGCAGGCCCTGGGCTTCTTCCAGCGGGTTCAGGTCCTCGCGCTGCATGTTCTCGATCAGCGCCATCACGGCAGCCGCTTCGTCGGCCACCTCGCGTACCAGCACCGGCACGCTGTCCAGGCCAGCCAGGCCGGCGGCGCGGAAACGCCGCTCGCCAGCGATGATCTCGTACTTGCCGGCATTGTCGCCACCAATCAGCGGGCGCACCAGAATCGGCTGCATGACACCTTGCGACTTGATGCTTTCGGCCAGCTCGTAGAGCGCGCCTTCGTCCATGTGCGTGCGCGGCTGGTAGACGCCGGGCACCAGCTGTGTCAGCGGCAGGGTACCGGGCTGGCCATCGGCCAGCACCGTCGTGCTGTCATCGGTGGTCAGGTCGATACCGGCCTTGCCACTGACCTTGGGGCCCAGCAGTGCCTCCAGACCACGTCCCAGACCCTTGTTGCGTTTCGTCGTTGCCATTTCTTGTTCCTTCAGGCTGCTGCCAGCAGTTGGCGCAGCAGCAGCTGGCCCTGCGGCCAATCTCCCAATCCACTGTCGGCATTCACATGCCCCAGCGCCCCGACATCCTGCCATTGGCTGCCCCATTGCCGCGCCAGATCGCGTGAACGCTCCAGCGTGCAGAAGGGATCATCGCGGCTGGCCAGCAGCAGGCTGGGAAAAGGCAAGGCCCGGGTATCGGTGCCTTTCCAGCTGTGCAGCTGCGGTAGCGGCTGTTGCTGCAGATCCGGCGGTGCCACCAGCAGCGCCGCCTTGACGCGCGCCGTGTGCTGCGAATGGCCGGCCCAGGCCGCCACCAGCCAGCATCCCAGGCTGTGCGCCACCAGCACCGCAGGCTGTTCCGACTGCAGCAGCTGTTCTTCCAGCTGCATCATCCAGTCGCCACGCAGCGGCTGTTCCCAGTCATGCTGCTGCACGCGCTGGTAACCAGACTGCTGTTCCCACAGCGTCTGCCAGTGCTCCGGGCCACTGCCATGCCAACCGGGGAGTGTCAGGACGCGCATGCCACTGCCTCAGTCATTCTGCACGCGCTGCACCATCTCCCGGGCAAACTCGACAAAGGCCTTGCTGCCCTTGGCCGAGGCATCGAACACGACGCCAGGCAGGCCATAGCTGGGCGCTTCGGCCAGACGCACGTTGCGCGGGATCACGGTCTCGAACACCTTGTCGCCAAAGTGTTCCTTGAGCTGTTCGCTGACCTGCTGCTGCAGCGTGATGCGCGGATCGTACATCACGCGCAACAGGCCGATCACCTTGAGCTCCGGATTCAGGTTGGCGTGTACCTGGCGGATCGTGTTGACCAGGTCGGTCAGGCCTTCGAGCGCAAAGTATTCGCACTGCATCGGCACGATCACGCCATGGGCACAGCACAGGCCGTTCAGTGTCAGCAGCGACAGCGCCGGCGGGCAGTCGATCAAGATGAAATCGTAGTTCTTCTTGACCTTGGACAGCGCCAGTTTCAGGCGCTTTTCACGGCGGTCCTGCGTCACCAGTTCCACTTCGGCACCTGCCAGTTCACGGTTGGCACCCAGTACATCGTAGCCGACCTGCTCCGGACTGACCACGGCATCAGCCACCTTGCAGTCTTCCAGCAGCACGTCGTACACGCTGTGTTCGAGCTGGCGCTTGTCCACGTTCGACCCCATGGTGGCATTGCCCTGCGGGTCCAGGTCAATCAGCAGCACCCGCTGACCCAGTCGTGCCAGTCCAGCCGCCAGGTTGACGGTCGTGGTGGTCTTGCCTACTCCACCTTTCTGGTTGGCAATACAGAATATGCGGGCCATGGGGAATGCTCTTCCTTTGAATGCTGGTATGAGGGGATTGTACGGGTCAGCTGCCGCAGCCCGATGAAAGCTGCGTCATGCTGGTACGCTTCGCTGCGATTAAGAGGCAGTATTGTCGGCCTGCAGCCGCATCCAGACGATGCAGCGCTCGGCATCGAGCTGCGGCACCTGCAGTTGTTCCACGTGAAACACGGCGATACCCTGCGGCAGCGCATCGATCTCCGGCTGCGGATGCTTGCCCTTGAGCGCCATCCAGCAACCATTGTCTGCCAGCACCTGGCGCGACCAGGCAGTGAAATCGGCCAGCGTGGCAAAGGCACGGCTGCTGATCAGGTCGTAACGATCCTGCAGCTGCTCGACGCGGGCATGGATGGATTTCAGATTCGGCAGGCGCAGCTGGGTCGCGGCGGTCTGGATGAAAGCGGCCTTCTTGCCGACGGTGTCCACACAATGCACTTGCAGGTTCGGGCAGCAGATGGCAAACACCACGCCCGGCAGGCCGCCGCCGGAGCCGACATCCAGCAAGCTGCTGGCTGCATGCTGCTGACGATAGGCCAGCAAGGGCGGTACGGCAGCCAGACTGTCCAGCAGGTGGTGCGTCAGCATCTGCTGCGGATCGCGAACTGCCGTCAGGTTGTAGACGCGGTTCCATTTTTGCAGCAGCTCCAGATAGGCCAGCAGCTGGCTCACCTGTTCATCGCTCAAGGGCAGGGACAGCGCTGCCAGACCCTGGCGCAGCTCGGCTTCCATGCTCATGCCCGATCCTCCTGCTGTTCCGGCAGTTGCCGGGATTTTTTCAGATGGATCAGCAACAGCGAAATCGCCGCCGGCGTCACGCCACTGATGCGCGAGGCCTGGCCTAGCGTGGCCGGCTTGTGCTGGTTCAGCTTCTGGCGCACCTCGAAGCTCAGAGCCGGCACCTGCATGTAGTCGTAATCCCGTGGCAACGCCAGATGCTCGTAGTAGGCAGCACGCTCCACTTCGGTCTTCTGGCGGTCGATATAGCCGGCGTACTTGATGCCGATTTCGACCTGCTCGATGATGGCGGCCTGGTCATCCGCTGCCGCTGTTTCACGTGAAACAGGCAACTCGGGATGGGCGTACTTGCCGCCATCCAGCGACATCAGGCTGGCATACGTAACTTCAGGTCGTCGCAGCAAATCGGCCAGGTTGTATTCATGGTCGATCGTCTTGCCCAGCACGCGCACCGCTTCTTCTGCCGGCAAGGTCTTCGGGTTGACCCAGGTCGACTTGAGGCGCTCTGTTTCACGTGAAACAGCATCGCGCTTGCGGTTGAAGGCATCCCAGCGGGCATCGTCCACCAGGCCCAGTTCACGGCCTGTTTCGGTCAGGCGCATGTCGGCATTGTCTTCACGCAACTGCAGGCGGAATTCGGCACGGCTGGTGAACATGCGATAGGGTTCGGTCACGCCCTTGGTGATCAGGTCATCAACCAGCACACCGAGATAGGCCTGGTCACGGCCCGGCAACCAGGCCGGCTTGCCCAGGCATTGCAGCGCGGCATTGCAGCCGGCAAACAGGCCTTGCGCCGCTGCCTCTTCATAACCGGTGGTGCCATTGATCTGGCCGGCAAAGAACAGGCCGTTGATCTGCTGCGTCTCGAAGCTGGCCTTGAGGCTGCGCGGATCGAAGTAGTCGTATTCGATGGCGTAGCCAGGACGCAGGATGTGCGCATTTTCCAGGCCCGGCATGGAACGCACCAGCGCGTACTGGATATCGAAAGGCAGGCTGGTGGAGATACCGTTGGGGTAGATCTCGTGCGTATCCAGGCCTTCCGGTTCCAGGAAGATCTGGTGGCTGTCCTTGTCGGCAAAGCGGTTGATCTTGTCTTCCACGCTCGGGCAGTAGCGCGGGCCAACCCCTTCGATCTTGCCGGTGAACATCGGGCTGCGGTCAAAACCACTGCGGATGATGTCGTGCGTGCGCGCATTGGTATGCGTGATCCAGCACGGCACCTGGCGCGGGTGCATGGCGACCGAGCCCATATAGCTGAACACCGGCAGCTGCGGATTCAGGCCACCTGGCATGCCATCACCCGGCTGTGCCTCGAGCTTGCTGTAATCGATGCTGCGGCCATCCAGGCGCGGCGGCGTGCCGGTCTTGAGGCGACCTTGCGGCAGCTGCAGTTCCTTGAGGCGCGCCGACAGCGACACCGCCGGCGGATCACCGGCACGGCCGGCCTGGTAGTTGTTCAGGCCCACGTGGATGCGGCCATCCAGGAAGGTACCAGCCGTCAGCACCACGGTACGACCGCGGAACTGGATGCCGACTTCAGTCACGGCACCGGTGACGCGATCACCTTCCACCATCAGGTCGGTCACGGCCTGCTGGAACAGCGAGAGATTGGGCTGGTTTTCCAGCACGCGGCGGATGGCCGCCTTGTACAGTGCACGATCCGCCTGGGCACGCGTGGCTCGCACGGCCGGGCCCTTGCTGGAATTGAGCGTGCGGAACTGGATACCGGCTTCGTCCGTGGCCAGTGCCATGGCGCCGCCGAGGGCATCCACTTCCTTGACCAGATGGCCCTTGCCGATACCGCCGATACTGGGGTTGCAGCTCATGGCACCCAGGGTATCGATGTTGTGCGTGAGCAGCAGGGTCTGGCAACCCATGCGGGCCGCAGCCAGCGCCGCTTCGGTGCCGGCATGGCCGCCACCGACCACGATGACGTCGAATTCCTGTGGATAAATCATGTATAACCGTTTGACAAGGACTGGACAAAAAAGCACGCCAACGCACCGGACCGGGTTGCCGGAGAGGGGACGTGCCTGGAAAAAAAGCTTCCGGGACGCCATTTTAGCGGCTGGGGCTGATCCTGTCTGCAAACCGCCTGTCACTCTGGAAGTTCCCATGACCCATCATCTTCCTGCCATGGCCTGCCGGCCTGGCTGTGCTGCCTGCTGCATCGCGCCCAGCATCAGCAGCCCGATTCCGGATCCGCAGGGTGGTCCGGCCAGGCCCAAACCGGCTGGCATTCCCTGTGGACAACTGGATGAACAACTGCGCTGCCGCCTGTTTGGCCAACCCGGCAGACCGGCCGTCTGCAGCCAATTGGCCCCGGCTGTGGATATGTGCGGCAGCGATCCCGATCCGGCGCGCGCCCGGGTCCATGCCATGCAGTTTCTCGACCAACTGGAGCGACTTACTGCCCCATCCTGGGCACGTCAAGGTACAACCCTGTAGACAAGTTTTGCATAAGCAGGGACTTATCCACAGATTCCGGATCGGGGTGGCAATTGTTGTCGGTGACTCCACAGCCCGGATACGCGATCATGCACCTGTTGTGGCAAAGGCCAAGCTATTGAATAAGAAAGCAAAAAAGTGCTTATCCACAGGAACCGTCTGCCCTCTATTACTGCTACTACTTATATATATAAGATTCTTTAAAAGACAGGGGACAAGTTCGCCCTGAACAAAAAGACGCCACGCCATGTTCTCCGTACCTGTTCCAACCATCCCCATCGACGTAAAGACCGTGTTCTTTTCGTTCGAAGTCATTGCGACCTTTGCCTTTGCCTTGTCGGGCCTGTTCGTCGCGCGTGACAACAAGCTTGATGCCGTCGGCACCTTCATCGCCACCTTTCTGGCAGCCTTTGGTGGTGGAACCCTGCGCGACATCATGCTGATGCAGCGTCCGTTCTACTGGGTCACGCAAAGCGAACTGCTTTGGGGCATCCTGTTCATGTCGGTGCTGTCCAGCCTGACCCTCAAAGTCACCAGGCTGCTGTCCAACCGCATCATCATGGTGGCCGATGCCATAGGCCTGGGCATCTTCAGTGCCACCGGCACCCATCTGGCCGTGCTGATGGGCTGGCCACCCATGCCATGCGTGATGATTGGCGTGATCACCGCCACCTTTGGTGGCCTGCTACGCGATGTCGTCTGCAACCAGAAGCCGATGTTGATGAGCGATCCCTCGCCCTATGCCAGCGTGGCCTTTGTCGGCAACTGGCTGCTGCTGGGCCTGATCCATCTGAACTGGATGAATACCTTCTGGAATATCGTGGTGGCAGCCAGCGTGATTGCCGGTGGCCGCCTGCTGCTGGCCTTCTTTGGCGTCAAGCTTCCGCAGCTGGATGGCCATTGACCCAGCCTGATCCTGGCTTGCAACGCCTCCGGCAGGCCGCTGGAGGCGTTTTTTCATGCTGGTACAGGCATGGATGGCCTGACAGGCCAAAAAACGCGCCAGGGAGCGGGAAAGGCAGCAAGCAGCTTTCAGGCTGTCTGCTCTGGCCCAAGCCCACTGATCTGCCTATTTATTAGGCAATTTCAGATGTTATATTGATAGATATATTAAGAGAGACCCACCATGTTTTTTGATCTGACCCAGGCGGATGCCCCGCTGGCTCCGCGCCATGTCTACCAGCTGCTGGTTGGTGGCATCGTTCCTCGCCCGATTGCCTGGATCAGCACGCGCAGTGCTGCCGGCATCGCCAACCTAAGACCATTGCATAACCTCCCTCAACGCGTCACTTGCCATCGTTCCCGCTGAAAATCCCGCCATTTCGACTGCTTTGCTCCGCTCAAGAGGG
>JAAYCV010000100.1 GCA_012729605.1 Ramlibacter sp.
ACATGTGCATGGCGGCATCGATCTGGTAGAGCTGTTCCACATCGGCCAGGCGCAGCGCTTCGAGCTCGTCCAGTTCGAGTACGACTTCTTCCAGCTCGTGCACCGGAATGCCGCGCGGCTTGAAATAGTTGGCCACGACGTCACAGGACACGTGGCGGCTTTTGTAGGGTCTGGCCATGGCTGTATGCGTAACCTCCTTGCAGACAGTGTGACGACAGGGTGCCTGCGAGCATAGTCCGGTAGTGCGCCGGCTTGCCAGTCCCATTCAGGGGGAGCTGGCTGGCCCTTCCGGCTGATTGACAGGGCAATTGGTTTGTGGGAGACCGACCCGGCAGCATGGCTACTGGCGATCTGGTACGGTAGGCGCACCATCCTGCTGACAGGGTGGACCAGCCAGCCGGGTTGTATCCGGCACGGCTGGCTACGGTGCATGTCCAATTCCTTGTCTGTCCCCCGCCGTGACCCACGCTGGCCCTTGCTGCTGCAGGGGCTGGGCTCCCTGTTGTGGCTGGTCCAGGCCTGGTGGCTGGCTGCCGTGGTGGCCGCGCTGATGGCGCAGGCGACCGGCTCGGGGCCAGCAGCGGATCTGCCGCGGCTGATCGGGCAGGCGGCCTTGCTGGTGGCCGGACTGGGCGTGCTGCGTGCCGGCCTGGAATATGCCGGTACCCGCATCACCTGGCTGCAGGCGCGCCAGGGGCTGAGCGCGCTGCGCTGGCAGCTGGCGGAACGCCTGCGCGCCAGTTCCCCGATCGATGCGCAGCGCCCACCCTCCGGCCAGATCACCCGGGTCTGGATGGAGCAGGCCGAGGCGGTGCTGCCCTGGCGGGCGCGCTACCAGGCGGCGCAGTGGCGCGTGCTGATCGTGGCGCCCTGTATTGCCCTGGTGGTGGCGTATCACAGCTGGCTGGCGGCCTTGCTGCTGCTGATGGCGGCACCGCTGATTCCGCTGTTCATGGCCATCATCGGCTGGCGTGCCCAGGCGATCAGCGAGGCGCAGCTGCAATCGCTGGGTAGTTTGCATGGCCAGTTGCTGGAGCGCCTGCGCGGCTTGCCAACCCTTCGCGCCCTGCATGCGGTGGATGCCGCCGCCAGCCGCCTGACGGCGCAGGGCAGCAGCGTGGCGCGCAAGACCATGCGCGTGCTACATGTGGCGATGCTGTCATCGGCCGTGCTGGAACTGTTTTCGGCGCTGGGCGTGGCGCTGGTGGCGGTGTATATCGGCTTTCATCTGCTGGGCGAGCTGCATTTTGGTACCTGGGGTGCGCCGCTGGGCCTGCATGCCGGCCTGTATGTGCTGATGCTGGCACCGGCCTTTTTCGAGCCGCTGCGCGAACTGTCGGCAGTCTGGCATGACCGCGCCAATGGCCAGGCAGCGCAGCAGGGGCTGGAGCAGATGCTGGATGGACTGGCACCGCTGGTGATGCAGCCGCAGCCGGTAGCGGTGTCGGCGCAGACGGTGCCTGCGCGCGCGCCGGGCATCGTGCTGGACGGTGCCGTCCCGGCGGTGGGCCGCATGACGGATGGCGTTCCGATGGTGGAGGACAGTGCCGGCCTGGACCTGCAGATTCCCGCCGGTGCCCAGGTGGCGATCACCGGTCCGAGCGGTAGCGGCAAGAGCACGCTGCTGGCCATGGTGGCCGGTCTGGCGGCCTTGCGGCAGGGCGAGATCCGGATTGATGGAATACGGCTGGACGATGCCAGCGTGGCCGGCTTGCGCCAGCGCATGGCCTGGATGGGGCAGCAGCCGGCATTCTTTGCCGGTACGCTGCGCAGCAATCTGACGCTGGGCCGCGACAGCACGCCAGCGCAGATCACGCAGTTGCTGCAGCAGGTTGGGCTGGGTGATGTCTACCGACAGCGTGGCGCGCAGCCGCTGGGCGAGGGCGGTAGCGGCATCTCCGGCGGCGAAGCCCTGCGGCTGGCGCTGGCGCGACTGGCTCTGGCGCAGGATGCCGACCTGCTGCTGCTGGACGAGCCAACCGCACACCTGGATAGTGATACGGCGTCGCAGGTGATAGAGACGCTGTTGCGCATCGCGCGGGGCAAGACGCTGCTGGTGGCCACGCATGATCCGGCGTTGATCGCGGCGCTGCCGCAGCAGCTGGCGCTGGATGGTGCTGGCCGCGTGCACTGGGTACGGCAGGAGGTATCGGCATGAAGGCGCCACGTCAGCGCCAGGCGCTCCGACTGCTGTTGCAGGCTTTGCTGGACAAGCAAGGGCGCGGCATGGCGATAGGCGTGCTGCTGGCCTGCACCACGGCGCTGGCTGGCGTGCTGCTGCTGGGGATTTCGGGCTGGTTTATTGCCGGTACGGCCATTGCCGGGCTGGCCGGTGCGGCGGCGATCGCGTTTGACGTGTTCACGCCCTCGGCCAGCATCCGGCTGCTGGCACTGGGGCGCACGGCAGCACGCTATGGCGAACGCGTGACGACGCACGCCGCCACGCTGCAGGCGCTGGTGGCGGTGCGCGAGCGCCTGTTCCGTGCCTTTGCCGTACGCGGCGTGGCTGATGGCGGGCGCTGGCGCCTGCATCCGAGCCGCATGCTGTTGCGCCTGACGCGCGATCTGGATGCG
The DNA here is from genome assembly GCA_012729605.1 of Ramlibacter sp. Classification (GTDB taxonomy): domain Bacteria; phylum Pseudomonadota; class Gammaproteobacteria; order Burkholderiales; family Burkholderiaceae_C; genus Brachymonas; species Brachymonas wangyanguii. The sequence continues at coordinate 2,575 of JAAYCV010000100.1, forward strand.
GCGGAATCGCTCTACCTGCGGCTGATCGTGCCGACGGCGGCGGCCGTGTGCGGCACGCTGCTGATCAGCCTGTGGCTGGCCTGGCATCATCCGGGCCTGGGACTGGCCTGCCTGCTCTGGTTCCTGCTGTGGGGCTTTGGCATCGTGCTCTGGCTGGTGCGCAGCACTACGCGGCTGAGCCTGGCGCAGTCACGGCTGGCGGAACGGCTGCGCCAGCTCAGCCTGGATCTGGCTGGCGCGCAGACCGAGCTGGTGATGGCGAACCAGCTGGATGCCTGGCTGGCGCGCTGGCAGCAGACTGAGGCGCAGCTGGCGACTCTGGATGCCCGGCTGCAGCGCCGTGATGCCTGGGCCGCAGCGCTGTGGCAGATGCTGCATTCCCTGACGCTGGCGGCAGCGGCAGTCGCGGCTGGCTGGCTGGTGCTGCAGCACGGCATGTCGGTGCCGAATGCGGCTTTCCTGCTGCTGATGGCGATGGCCGGCATGGAGCCGTTTGCCGCGATGCGGCGCGGGGCGCTGGAATGGTCGGCCAGCCTGTTGGCGGCGCGGCGGCTGGCGCAGCCCTTGCGCGCCCGGCCCGAGGCCGATGCGCCCTTGCCGGTGCCCGCTGACGGCCTGGCGGCCGAACTGCGCCAGGTCACGGTGGCTGGGGCGCAGCAGCCGCGTGTCGCCAACGTTGATCTGGCGGTGGCGCAGGGTGAAGTCGTGGCACTGATCGGGCCGAGCGGCAGTGGCAAGTCCACGTTGCTGGCGCTGATTGCCGGCGAGCTGGCGGCCGATGCCGGCAGCGTGCAGGCGCAGCCGGATGTGGCGCTGCCGCAGCAGCCGGCGCTGTTCCACGACAGCGTGCGCGCCAACCTGAATTTGCAGCAGCGTGATCTGGACGATGCCGTCCTCTGGCAGGCGCTGGAGGCGGCCGGCCTGCAGGCGGTCATCGCGGCGCGGCCGGACGGGCTGGATGCACTGCTGGGCGAGGGCGGGCTGGGCCTGTCGCGCGGACAGGCGCGCCGGCTGGCGCTGGCCCGGCTGTTCCTGGCCGACAGTGATTTCTGGCTGCTGGACGAACCGACGGACGGTCTGGACAGCGTGACCGCCGCCGAGGTGCTGGACGGCCTGGCCGCAGCGCTGCAGAATCGGACCGGCGTGATCGCCACCCATGTGCGGCGCGAGGCGGCGCTGGCGGACCGGCTGCTGGTACTGGACAAGGGGCGCGTGACCGGGAACTGGCCACGCGGATCGTCGGGCTACGCCCAGGCGCTGGCGCGTCTGCGCGACGGTTGAGCGTCATCGGCCTGACGCCGGCAGCTGCCAGCATCGGGTGCAGGTTTTTTGGACTGGGATACGAAGGAGGTAGTTTTCCATGGATCTCGATATTGTTGGGCTGTCACGGCTGCAGTTTGCCGCCACGGCCATGTACCACTTCCTGTTTGTGCCACTCACGATCGGACTCGCGATCATGCTGGCCATCATGGAAACCGTCTATGTGATGACCAAGCGGCCGATCTGGCGGCAGATGACCAAGTTCTGGGGCACGCTGTTCGGCATCAACTTTGCGATTGGCGTGGCCACCGGCATCGTGATGGA
>JAAYCV010000101.1 GCA_012729605.1 Ramlibacter sp.
CATGGCCTACCACGCACGCCGGACCTGCATGGCGGCCATGCGACGACGGTGGAGATGGGCAGGGCGGTAGCGCAGGTGCTGCAGGCGGGGTAAGCCCTGTGGACGCGACAGGGCATCCAGATATGCAGACATAAAAAAAGCACTTGGTGAAAATTCCAAGTGCTTTCTTTTGTGCCGCAGCAGATCGTTGTGGTGGTGGGTGCTGACGGGGTCGAACCGCCGACCTACGCCTTGTAAGGGCGCCGCTCTACCAACTGAGCTAAGCACCCCACGCCGATCAATTCAGGGCATCTTTCAGTCCCTTGCCAGGACGGAATTTCGGAATTCTAGCAGCTTTAATCGGGATTTCCTCGCCGGTCTGCGGATTTCTGCCTTTTCTTGCAGCGCGCTTGGCTACATCAAAGGTGCCAAAACCCACCAGGGTCACGCTGCCGCCCTTTTTTAGAGTGGTGGTGACAGCCCCCAAGGTGGCCTCGAGCGCACGGGCTGCGGCTGCCTTGGAGATCCCTGCCTGCTTGGCAATATGTTCGATCAACTCTGTCTTGTTCACTGAAGTCCCCCGATTGTTGCTTGTCTGGAGCGCATGTCTGGAGCCGGGACGGGTGCATGGACAGACCTGGGCATACATGCGTTACACCACCAGCGCACAATCGTCCTATCCGATTCATTGTAGCGAGCTTGTCCGGAACACTCCATGTAGCATTCGATGGAGTGTCGCGTTTCATCCTCAGGTCAATCGCTACATGCAGGGTTGATGGCGCCATCGTTTTCTTGACTTAATCTTCCGCTAAGCCTCCCTCTGCATCATCCCTCCCATGCCCCACCGGGCGAAGGAGTAGATGATGGGAATTCCCCTGCCAGGCAGGACAGACACAGAGGCGCCGCGCCAGCGGCTGAAGCCGGAAGCCCTGCGCCTGTTGCCAGCGGTTGACCCGCTGCAGCGTCACCGTATCGAGGCCTATGTGGCCGGGCGTTTTTTGCTCGAGCACGGTGCGCAGCTGACGCGTTTTCTGCCGATGCTGTATGGCCTGGTCGATGCCGCTGGTCAGTTGCAGGGCGCACTCGGCTTGCGCAGCGCCGCCGAAGACACGCTGTTCCTGGAACGCTACCTGCCACAGCGTGTCGATCGGATGATGGGCCGGCTGATCGGCCATGTGCCAGCGCGCAGCGAACTGGTCGAGGTCGGCAATCTGGCAGCCAATGGCCGTGGTTCGGCGCGCGCTGATCGTGCTGTTGACGCAGAAGCTGGAGTCACTGGGCCTGCGCTGGGTCACGTTTACCGGCACGACGGCACTGGTGAACAGTTTTCGTCGCCTGGGCATCGAGCCGCATGCGCTGGGACTGGCCGATCCGCTCTGTCTGGACGAGGAAGAACGGCAGGCCTGGGGCCACTATTACGATTGCGGCCCGCAGGTGATGGCGGTGTCGGTAGCGCAGGCGCGTGCCCAGCTGCAGCGTCTGCGCCTCTGGCCGGCGCAGGTCGTGGAGCGCAGCGATGTCCATTGAGAGCCTGTTGCTGGCCCTGTCCTGGGCCGCCAATCGCCCGGTGCTGCGTGGCAG
>JAAYCV010000102.1 GCA_012729605.1 Ramlibacter sp.
CCGAATATTTCCATGGGAATGTGCAGTATTCAGGGGGAGAGGGGGCCGGGCGCGATGGCCCGGCGCGTCAGCGGACTGCCGCCAGTGCGGCAGCCGCGGGATCGTCAGTCAGATCAGGACTTCTTGAGCAGCGAGCACTTGGACTCGGCTACCGGGGTGAAAGCGTCTTCGCCGGGTACTTCCTTCAGGGTCTTGTACAGATCCCACGGGCTGGTGGACTCGGCCGGGGTCTTCACCTGGACCAGGTACATCGGGCGCATCAGTCGGCCGTCTTCACGGATCTTGCCGTCCTTGACATACATGTCGTTGATCGGGTTGGACTTCAGGTACTCCATGATCTTGGTGCCGTCGGTGGTGCCGGTTGCCTTGACAGCGTTCAGGTAGGCCGTGGCGGCAGAGTAGTCGCCGGCCTGCACGAAGCTCGGCGGACGCTTGATCTTTTCCTCAAAGCGCTTGGAGAAGGCGGTGGTTTCCGCGTTCTGGTTCCAGTACCAGGGTTCGGTCAACAGCAGGCCCTGGGCGCGGTCGATGCCAAGAGCGTGGATGTCGTTGATGTAGGCCACCAGTGCCGCCACCTTCATGTCCTTGTTGATGCCGAAGTCCAGCGCAGCGCGCACGCTGTTGGTAAAGTCGGCACCCGCGTTGGCCAGTGCCAGCACCTGGGCGTTGGACTGCTTGGCCTGCAGCAGGAAGGAGGAGAAGTCGGAGGCACCCAGCGGTGCACGCACAGAACCCAGCACCTTGCCGCCGCCAGCTTCCACCACGGCTGTGGTGTCCTTCTCCAGCGAGTGGCCGAAGGCGTAGTCGGTGGTCAGGAAGTACCAGCTCTTCAGGCCCTGATCCAGCAGCGCGCTGCCGGTCACGCGGGCCAGCGACACCGTGTCAAAGCCATAGTGGATGGTGTAGGGCGTGCAGTCCTCGTTGGTCAGGCGCGCCGTGGCAGCACCGACCGAGAAGAACGGAATCTGCTTTTCTGCAGCCAGCTTGGCCGTGGCCAGCGCGACGGCCGAGTTGGTACCGCTGATCAGCACCGTCACGTTCTGCTGGTCCACCCACTCGCGTGCCTTGGACAAGGCAATGTCGGCCTTGTTCTGGTGGTCGATGCTGACCAGCTCGATCTTCTTGCCCAGCACTTCGCCGCCAAAGTCGTCGATCGCCATCTGGATCGCTTCGGCGCCGGCCTTGCCGTCAGCATCGGCATAGACGCCAGACATGTCGGTGGTAAAGCCGATGCGGATCACGTCGCTACTGGCCGCGGAAGTGGTTGCTGCACCGCCGGAAGCTGCAGTCGAGGTGCCGGCCTGTTTGCCGCATGCAACCAGCATCAGCACGGAGGCGGCGATGGCAGTGAGAGCGGAAGCTTTCTTGAGTTTCATGGTGATGTCTCCTATTGTGTAGTAATAAATACCGGATGAAAAAACGTATCAGACGCCGAGCAGCTGGTTGAGCACGGGCATCTTTTCCTGCAGCTGGTCAGAAGAGAACTGCTCGATGATCTCGCCGTGCTCCATGACGTACATGCGGTCGGCCAGCGGTGCGGCGAAGTGGAAGTTCTGCTCCA
>JAAYCV010000103.1 GCA_012729605.1 Ramlibacter sp.
CCGAATATTTCCATGGGAATGTGCAGTATTCAGGGGGAGAGGGGGCCGGGCGCGATGGCCCGGCGCGTCAGCGGACTGCCGCCAGTGCGGCAGCCGCGGGATCGTCAGTCAGATCAGGACTTCTTGACGAAGCTGCACTTGGAGTCGGCCAGCGGGGTGTAGGCTTCCTCGCCTGGCACGGCCTTCACTTCCTTGTAGTAGTCCCAGGGCTCCTTGGACTCTTCGGGCGTCTTGACCTGCATCAGGTACATGGTCTGCATCAGGCGGCCGTCTTCACGCACCTTGCCGTCCTTCACGAACATGTCGTTGATCGGCGTGCTCTTGATCACTTCCATCACCTTGTCACCGTCGGTGGTGCCGGCGGTCTTGACGGCGTTCAGCCAGGTGGTGGTGGCAGAGTAGTCAGCCGCCTGCAGCATGCTCGGCATGCGGTTGAACTTCTCGTAGAAGCGCTTGGCGAACTTGCGCGTGTCGTCGTTCTGGTTCCAGTACCAGCTGGTGGTAGCCAGCAGGCCCTGTGCGTCCTTCAGGCCCAGTGCGTGCACGTCGTTGATGAACACCAGCAGGCCGGCCAGCTTCATGTCCTTGGACAGGCCGAACTCGTTGGCCGCCTTCACGCTGTTGATGAAGTCGCCACCGGCGTTGGCCAGGCCCAGCACCTGGGCCTTGGACTGCTTGGCCTGCAGCAGGAAGGAAGAGAAGTCGGAGTTGCCCAGCGGCACCTTGACTGACCCCAGCACCTCGCCGCCGCCCGCCTTCACGATGTCGGCGGTATCCTTCTCCAGCGAGTGGCCGAAGGCGTAGTCAGCGGTCAGGAAGTACCAGCTCTTGTCGCCACGCTCGATCAGCGCCTTGCCGGCTACGCGTGCCAGCGCCACGGTGTCATAGGCGTAGTGCACGTTGTAGGGCGTGCAGTCCTCGTTGGTGATGCGGGCAGAGCCGGCACCGATGATGAAGTAGGGCTTCTTCTTCTCGGCCATGATCTTGGCCGTGGCCAGGGCGGTCGCGGAGTTGGTGCCACCGATCATCATCTGCACGTTGCTCTGGTCCAGCCACTCGCGTGCCTTGGAGGCCGCGATGTCGGCCTTGTTCTGGTGGTCGGCGCTGACCAGCTCGACCTTCTTGCCCAGCACTTCGCCGCCAAAGTCGTCGATTGCCATCTGGATCGCTTCGGCGCCAGCCTTGCCGTCCACGTCGGAGTAGACGCCGGACATGTCGGTGGTGAAGCCAACGCGGATCACGTCACCGCCAGCGGCCGGAGCGGCTGCCGTGGCGCCGCTGGCACCGGATGCTGCCGGAGCGGTGGTGCTGGCCTGCTTGCCGCAGGCAGTCAGCATCAGGATCGATGCAGCGATCGCGGTCAGGGTAGCGGTTTGCTTGATTTTCATGGTGTGTCTCCTGGGGTGTGTAATTGGAGTGCGTGGGTGAAAAAATGGGAAAAAGAAGGTGGGTGGATCAGACGCCAAGCAGCTGGTTGAGCACGGGCATCTTTTCCTGCAGCTGGTCAGAAGAGAACTGCTCGATGATCTCGCCGTGCTCCATGACGTACATGCGGTCGGCCAGCGGTGCGGCGAAGTGGAAGTTCTGCTCCA
>JAAYCV010000104.1 GCA_012729605.1 Ramlibacter sp.
CCCAGCCGCGCACTGACATGATCGGCCAGTGCCTGGGCACTGGCAAACTCGCCCTGCTCCGGCTGGCCGATGCTGATCAGGTTCTGCTCGCCAAACTGGCGCTGCGTGACCAGACCGAGCTGGCGCGCCAGCTGGGCGTTGTTGCCAAGCTCCGGGTGGGCATCGAGTGGCAGGTGATAGGCCAGCAGGTTGATGTCGTGGCCAAGCAGCAGTTTCAGACGCTGGCGCATCCAGCCAGTCACGACGCCAGTCTGGCCACGCCAGAACAGGCCGTGGTGCACCAGGATAGCATCGGCCTGGGCCTCGATGGCGGCCTCGATCAGCGCCCGGCTGGCGGTGACGCCAGTGACCAGCCGCCGCACTTCGGCGCGTCCCTCGACCTGCAGGCCGTTGGGACCGTAGTCCTTGAAATTCCAGGGCTGCAGGATCTGGTCCAGTTCCTGCAGCAAGTCGGATCGCAACATCGCTTGACTCCTGTAATGCCATCGCGCCAAGCGCCTGCCACGGCTGTGCAGGCAATTTCAGCGACAATGTCCGGATGAAAAGATTCTGGTTGCTATTCTCGCAGGTTGTGACGGTTGCGCTGGCCCTGTTCCTGGTGGTGGCGGCCGTGCGCCCAGACTGGGTGTCGCGGACGGGGGATTACAAGAGTGTCACCGTGATCGAGGCACCGGCACGCGACAAGCCGGTCCCGAGCGCGCAAACCGAAACCCTGCGCACGGCAGCACAGAAGGCCGCGCCCTCCGTCGTCAGCATCCTGACCAACCCTGATGAGCGCCAGGCCGCCCCCAGCCTGTCGGCACCGGGCGATGGCAACAGCGAGGAAGACCTGTTTTCCGGCGTTGGCAGTGGCGTGATCGTCAGCCCGTCCGGCTATATCCTGACCAACAACCACGTGGTCGAGGGTGCCACCACGATCGAGGTCTTGTTGCACGATGGCCGCCGCACCATGGCACGCATCATCGGCACCGATCCCGATACCGACCTGGCCGTGCTGCAGACCGAGATCAAGGAGCTGCCGGCAATCACGCTGGGCGATTCGGAAAGCCTGCAGGTAGGCGATCCGGTACTGGCGATCGGCAATCCGTTTGGCGTCGGCCAGACCGTGACCAGTGGCATCGTCAGTGCGCTGGGCCGCAGTCAGCTCGGCATCAACACCTTCGAAAACTTCATCCAGACCGATGCCGCGATCAATCCGGGTAACTCGGGCGGTGCCCTGGTCGACATTCATGGCAACCTGGTCGGCATCAATACCGCGATCTATTCGCGTACCGGTGGCTATATGGGCATCGGTTTTGCCACGCCAACCAGCACCGCCAAGCATGTGCTCGACAGCATCGTCACCAACGGCCATGTCACTCGCGGCTGGATTGGCGTGGAGCCGAACGACATCACGCCGGAGATCGCCGAAACCTTCAAGGCCAAGGCCAACCAGGGCGTGATCATCACCGGCATCGTGCAGGGAGGTCCGGCCAGCCTGGCACAGATGCGACCGGGCGACATCATCACCGCCGTGAATGGCAAGCCGATCCGCAATGTGCAGGAAGTGCTGTCCGCCGTGGCGGCGCTGACACCCGGCGTGGCCGCCAGCTTTACCGTGCTGCGCGAAGGACAGACCCAGCCGATAGAGCTGGTACCGGCGCAGCGGCCGCGTCCCGAGGCCCAGCAACCGGGCCAACGCTAGGAAGCGGGCAGATCAGGTACGGCGCTGCTGCAGCCGGATGACGGCGATCAGGGCGCACAGCCATTGCGCCACATAGAGGAAAGTGCCCACGCCATGCCACAGCGCCAGGTTTTCGCGCGCCTGGATACGCGGTGCGGCCACCAGCACCAGCAGCATGGTCAGCAGGATGGCCGTAATCAGCACGCCAAAATACAGCATGTTCGGCTTGTGCGCCGGGTCCAGCGCCTTGAGCTGGCCATCGCCTTCGTAACGCGTCATGGCGTAGTCACGCAGGCGCGCGCGGAAAATCACCAGCAGCACGACGATGCTGATGATGGAAACCCAGCCCTGCGCCAGGAACAGCTGGCCGGCCATGTTGCCCGCCACGGCCGTACTCGGCAGGTACTTGAACAGCAGCGGCACGGCCATGAAGCCGATCACCGACATGCTGCCCAGCCAGATGGCTGCCACGATGGTGCTGATCAGGTGCTGGCGTTCTTTCATGGCAGTTCCCGGGATCAGATGTAGCGCACGCCCACGATTTCGTAGGACTTGGTACCGCCCGGTGCCTGCACCACGGCGGTATCGCCCTCTTCCTTGCCGATCAGCGCACGTGCGATCGGGCTGCCGACGTTGATCAGGCCCAGCTTGAGGTCAGCCTCGTCTTCGCCGACGATCTGGTAGGTCACGGCTTCGCCGGACTCTTCCTCTTCCAGGTCGACGGTGGCACCAAACACCACCTTGCCGCCGGCGTCGAGCGCCACCGGATCGATGATCTTGGCGGCGGCCAGCTTGCCTTCGATTTCCTTGATGCGGCCTTCGATAAAGCCCTGGCGATCCTTGGCGGCCTCGTATTCGGCGTTCTCGCTCAGGTCACCCTGGGCGCGCGCCTCGGCGATGGCGTTGATGACTTCGGGACGGTCCTTGGTCTTCAGGCGTTGCAGTTCGGTCTTGAGTTTTTCGGCACCGTTGACGGTGATGGGATAGGTAGTCATGGTCTCGTGTTGTTCTTGCTGTTGACCGGAATCGGTCCAATAAAGCGAAACCGCCGGGTCTTGCGTCCCGGCGGTCATGAATGGGCTCATTATGCCCAAATGGCAGACAAGGTCAAGCGTTGAGGTGCGCGTGCATCTCCTGGACGGAAATCACGCCCAGCTTGTCAACGAACTGCATGCCTTCCACCACGGCTTCGGCTGCCGCAATCGTGGTGTAGGTGGTGACACCGGCGACCAGCGAGCTGGTGCGGATGGCACGGCTATCGGCGATTGCGTTGCGACGCTCTTCCACCGTGTTGATCACCATCACGATCTCGTTGTTCTTGATCATGTCGACGATGTGCGGACGGCCTTCGGCCACCTTGTTGACAGTGGCACAAGGCACGCCGGCATCGCTGATCGCCTTGGCCGTGCCGCGCGTGGCGACCAGCTCGAAGCCCATCTCGACCAGCTGGCTAGCGATCTTGATTGCCGTCGGCTTGTCGCTATTCTTCACGGTCAGGAACACCTTGCCGGAAGTCGGCAGCTTTTCGCCGGCACCCAGCTGGGCCTTCAGGAAGGCTTCGCCAAAGGTCTTGCCAACGCCCATCACCTCGCCGGTGGACTTCATCTCGGGACCGAGGATGGTGTCCACGCCCGGGAACTTGACGAAGGGGAACACGGCTTCCTTGACACTGAAATACGGCGGCGTGACTTCCTCGCCAACGCCCTGCTGGTCCAGCGTCTGGCCGGCCATGCAGCGCGCGGCCACCTTGGCCAGCTGGATGCCGGTCGCCTTGCTGACGAAGGGCACGGTACGGCTGGCACGCGGGTTGACTTCCAGCACGTAGATCACGTCCTGCTTGCTACCGTCTTCCTGGACTTTTTCCTGGATCGCAAACTGCACGTTCATCAGGCCGACCACGTTCAGGGCCTCGGCCATGGCGCGCGTCTGGCGCTTGATCTCGTCGACCGTGGCCTGGCTCAGGTAGTACGGCGGCAGCGAACAACCGGAGTCACCACTGTGCACGCCAGCCTGCTCGATATGCTCCATCACGCCGCCGATAAAGGTACGGCCGGCGGTATCGCGCACGCAGTCCACGTCGCATTCGATGGCATCGCTCAGGAAACGATCCAGCAGCACCGGGGAATCGTTGCTGACCTTGACCGCTTCGCGCATGTAGCGCTCCAGGTCGCGCTGCTCATGCACGATTTCCATGGCACGGCCACCCAGCACGTAGCTGGGACGCACCACCAGCGGGTAGCCCAGCTCGGTCGCCTTGTCCAGCGCCTCGGCTTCGGTACGCGCCGTGGCGTTCGGCGGCTGCAGCAGGTTCAGTTCATGCAGCAGCTTCTGGAAGCGCTCACGGTCTTCTGCGGCGTCGATCATGTCGGGCGAAGTACCGATGATCGGCACGCCGGCCGCTTCCAGGCCGAGCGCCAGCTTCAGCGGCGTCTGGCCACCGTACTGCACGATCACACCAGTCGGCTTTTCCTTGTCGACAATTTCCAGCACGTCTTCCAGCGTCAGCGGCTCGAAGTACAGACGATCGGAAGTATCGTAGTCGGTGGAGACGGTCTCGGGGTTGCAGTTGACCATGATGGTCTCGAACCCC
>JAAYCV010000105.1 GCA_012729605.1 Ramlibacter sp.
CGCGATGCGCACCAGCCGGATCAACTCATGGCCGTGGTGCCGCTGCGCGCCGGCGTGGTGGCCTCATCCGGCGATTACGAGCGTTACCAGGATGCCGGTGGTCGCCGCTACCACCACATCATGGATCCACGCACCGGTCAATCGACCCAGGGCGTGAACGGCCTGACGCTGGTCATGCCGACTGTCTCCCAGGTCAACGGCCTGGGTACGGCGGCCATGGTGGCGGGCTCCGACCAGGCCATGCAGCGGCTGCAGCAGTGGGGCATCAGCAAGGCCTTGCTGATGCATGCCGATGGCCGCGTGCAAGTGACTGCCGGCCTGCGTCAGGAACTGCAGCCAGCTCCGGGCAAGACCGGCATTCGCGGGCTGAACGCCTGAGCGCCAACCCGCTGGCCGCTCATCAGGAGCGGCTGCTGCGGCCGTTCAGGCGGCGCGCATTGGCCACGGCACGGCCACGCACCGGCTTCATGCCGGTGTTCATGATGTCGAGCATGGACTTTTGCCACTGCTCCGACACCTTCGCGTTGCCGGTCCAGGGCTGCATCCACATGCCCGGGCGCGAGAAGGCACCCATCCAGGTGCTCATCAGCTTGAACTGCGACTGCATCGCCTGCAGGCCCATGGCCTGCCAGGATTCGGAGAAGGCAGCAACCTTCTCCATGTACATGCGGTTGAATTCCTGCACATCGTCAGAACGCGGCGCGATGCCGGAGGTGGCCATGCGACCGACACGGTGAGCGATCACCTGCGGTGCGGCAAAAGAGAGTTGCGCGGTCTGGCGTGCCAGTTGGTTGACCTTGCGCTGGGTGGCTGGGGACATGGTGTGTTCCGTTTCTGCTGGAGGGAATGGAAGGATTTTCCGGGACTCTCTGCAGGTCGATCTGTCAGCTGCCGAATATCCCTGATGTCGGACAGCCATCCCTCTTGCGGTGACAGGCGGCCTGTCGCCCCCTGGCTGGCCCGGCCCATTCACTCCGGACGCCTTGGTGCGACACCGCCAGAATAAGGGATTTCCCTAGGCTACGGTCATATTACATTCGTAAAAGTCACGAATCTGTGGATTTTTTGGGGGTGAATCCCACGCACAAGTTGTAATACAGTAACACCCATAGACTGCTGCATGGCAGCGCCCTCCGTTTTTGTGCATTTGTCCGTATTGCTAGAAAGGAAGTTCCATGACCACGCAACGCACCCAGGCCCATCAGCTGCAAGTGGCCACCCCGCTGTACGATTTCATCAACCAGCAGGTGCTGCCTGACCTCGGCATCAGCCAGGACAGCTTCTGGCAGGGTTTTGACCAGCTGGTGGCCGACCTGGCCCCCAAGAACGCCGCCCTGCTGGCCGAGCGTGACCGCTTCCAGGCCGAACTGGACACCTGGCACCAGGCCAACCCCGGCCCGATCCGCGACATGGCCGCCTACCGCCAGTTCCTGGAGCAGATCGGCTACCTGGTGCCGCAGCCCGAAGGCGTGAAGATCACCACCACCAACGTCGATGACGAACTGGCCATTCAGGCGGGTCCGCAGCTGGTGGTGCCGATCATGAATGGCCGCTACGCGCTGAACGCCGCCAACGCCCGCTGGGGCAGCCTGTACGACGCCCTGTACGGCACCAACGCCATCGCCGAGACCGATGGCGCCGAGCGCGGCAAGGGCTACAACGCCAAGCGCGGCGAGAAGGTCATCGCCTTCGCCCGCAATTTCCTGGACCAGGCAGCACCGCTGGCCGGCAACTCCCACGCGGACGCCTCCGCCTACTTCGTCGAAGATGGCCAGCTGCGTGTTGCCGTCAAGGGCGGCCAGATCGCCAGCCTGCAGGATCCGGCCCAGTTTGCCGGCTACCAGGGCGATGCGCGCGGCCCGTCCAGCATCCTGCTGCAGAACAACGGCCTCTATATCGATATCCGCATTGACCGCAGCACCACCATCGGCCAATCCGACCTGGCCGGCATCAGCGATGTGGTGATCGAGTCTGCCGTCTCCACCATCATGGACCTGGAAGACTCCGTGGCCGCTGTGGACGCCGAAGACAAGCTGCTCGGCTACAGCAACTGGCTGGGCATCCTGCGCGGCACGCTGACCGAGACCTTCGAGAAGGGCGGCCAGAAGATGACGCGCGGCCTGAACCCGGACCGCCTCTACACCACGCCCAACGGCAAGGACGAGCTGCGCCTGCATGGCCGCTCCATGCTGTTCGTGCGCAACGTCGGTCACCTGATGACCAACCCCGCCATCCTGTGGGGCCCCGAGGGCAAGGAAATCCCCGAGGGCATCATGGACGCCGTGATCACCACCGCCATTTCCATGCACGACCTCAAGGGCCTGGGCAAGAACGGCCTGCGCAACTCGCGCAAGGGCAGCATCTACATCGTCAAGCCGAAGATGCACGGTCCGACCGAAGCCGCCTTCGCCAACGAACTGTTCGGCCGCGTGGAACAGCTGCTCGGCCTGCCCGACAGCACCGTGAAGCTGGGCATCATGGACGAGGAGCGTCGCACCAGCATCAACCTGCAGGCCTGCATCAACGCCGCCAAGAGCCGCATCGCCTTCATCAACACCGGCTTCCTGGACCGCACCGGCGACGAAATGCACACCGCCATGCAGGCTGGCCCAATGATCCGCAAGGGTGACATGAAGGGCAGCGCCTGGATCCAGGCCTACGAGAAGAACAACGTGCTGGTCGGCCTGGCCTGCGGCCTGCGCGGCAAGGCGCAGATCGGCAAGGGCATGTGGGCCATGCCCGACCTGATGGCCGAGATGCTGGAACAGAAGGTCAACCACCCCAAGGCCGGAGCCAACACCGCCTGGGTGCCCAGCCCCACCGGTGCCACGCTGCACGCCCTGCACTACCACCAGGTCAATGTGGCCGAAGTGCAGCAGGAACTGGAAAAGATCGATGCCGCCGCCCAGCGTGACGACCTGCTGACCGGCCTGCTGTCAGTGCCGGTCACCAGCAATCCGGACTGGAGCGATGAAGAGAAGCGCCAGGAAATCGAGAACAACACGCAGGGCATCCTGGGCTATGTGGTGCGCTGGATTGACCAGGGCGTCGGCTGCTCCAAGGTGCTGGACATTCACGACATCGGCCTGATGGAAGACCGTGCCACGCTGCGCATCAGCAGCCAGCACATGGCCAACTGGCTGCGCCACGGCATCGTCACCGAGCAGGAAGTGCGTGACACCTTCGAACGCATGGCCGCCGTGGTGGACCAGCAGAACGCCGGCGATCCGCTGTACCAGCCGCTGGCCGGCAATGCCGCCACCAGCTATGCCTACCGCGCTGCGCTGGATCTGGTGTTCAAGGGCGAAGAGCAGCCCAACGGCTACACCGAGCCGCTGCTGCACCAGTGGCGCCGTGAGCTGAAGGACGCCGCACAAGGCTGATTCCCGCAGCTTGCACGCTGAACAAGGGCCGGTAACAAACCGGCCCTTTTTCGTGGTTGTTACAAAGTGGTCCGGAAACGGTCTGGTGGAAACCTGTCGGTACACATTCATGACATTCCTCAACACCCAAAACCGGATTGGCGGCACACAATGCATACATCACAGATTTTGAAATTGTGTCTACTACCTCAGGAGGTTTCATGAAAAAGAGTCGCATCATGTTGGCCGTGGGTTCTGTTGCCCTGGCGGGCGCCGTCACCCTGCCGGCATTCGCCCAGCCTTCTCCCATGCCGGGCAGCAACCAGCCGATGTTCCAGGCCTATGACCTGAACGCCAACGGTTCGCTGGACCGCAACGAATACAAGCGCATGCGTGACGAGCTGGTCGCCAACTCGGCGCAGCGCGATGCCAGCAGCTTCCCCGACTTTGCCGCCGCCGACCTGAACAAGGACGGCCGCATCAGCCATGACGAGCTGATGCAAGTACGCCCGGGCATGCGCTCCGGCATGATGGGCCAGAAGGGCCAGCGCATGAGCAAGCAGATGCGCGGCCAGGCCAGCTTCGCCGCCATGGACGCCAACAAGGACGGCTACCTGACGCAGGACGAGCTGGATGCCTTCAAGCAGGCGCGCGCCAAGCAGCGTGCCGATGCCGGTGGCCAGCTGCGCAACTTCGGCAAGAACCATGCCGATCTGCTCGCCAAGTACGATGCCGACAAGGACGGCCGTATCAGCCAGGCCGAATTTGACCAGTTCCGCGCCGATCGCATGAGCCAGCGTGGCGGCATGAAGTCCGGCCAGGGCCAGATGCGTGGAACTCCTGCCACTTTTGCGGATCTGGACCTGAACAAGGACGGCCAGATTACCCCGGCCGAAGCACGCCAGGCGCAGCAACAGCGCATGAACGCGCGCATGCAGGCCAACGCCGAACAGCGTGAGCAGCGCCAGAACGCCTGGTTCCAGTTCCTGGATAGCAACAAGGACGGCAAGATCAGCCAGTCCGAGTTTGACGCCATGCAACAGCGCCGCGGCCCCGGCCGTTGATGCACCACCCCGGAGCCTGCGCTCCGGGACACTTCCGGCACGGTATTGCAAGTGCCTGGCCGAAAGATCCTCTGCCACAGCAGCCTCGCCCCTGTTACGCCACAGCGTACGGGGGCTTTTTTTGCCTGACGATGGGAGCTGGAACTGGCCGCTGTGTCGCGGCAGCCGGTCAGGCGATGGCCTGCAGGCGCTGCAGCAGGCCCGCCAGTGCGATCTGCACCGTCTGCGCACGCACCTGCGCCCGGTCACCGGCCAGCAGATGGTGTTCGGTCAAGGTCTGCCCGGCCAGCTGCCAGCCAAACCAGACCGTACCCACCGGTTTCTCGACGCTGCCGCCGGTTGGACCCGCCACGCCAGTCACGGACAGCGCCACCTGCGCCGCCGACTGCTGCACCGCGCCCTGCGCCATGGCCGCAGCCACCGGCTCGCTGACCGCGCCATGCGCCACCAGCAGCGATTCCGGCACGCCCAGCATCTGCTGCTTGGCCAGATTGGAGTAGGTCACGAAGCCGCGCTCGAACCAGACGCTGGAGCCGGACAAGCCGGTACAGGCACCGGCGATCAGGCCGCCGGTGCAGCTTTCTGCCGTGGCCATCATCCAGCCACGCTGTTGCAGCGCCTGCGCCAGTTGCTGGCACAGGGTTTCCAGCTCTGCGGAGTCGGGCATCACATATTGGAGTCGGGCACCACGCCGGCCTGGCGTTCCCAGCGGCTCTTGCAGGCCACACAGTGCTGCGTAGGCGGCTCCAGCTTGAGGCGCTCAAAGGGAATATGGCAGCCACATTCGTCGCACAGGCCGTAGACACCGGCCTCGATACGCGCCAGAGCGGCTTCCACGCGCGTCAGTTCCACCTCACCCATGTCGCTCAGCGCCAGGTCCACCTCGCGGTCGGAGCTATGCTGGCGCTCCACGCTGCCGCGCGTCTGGATGATCTCGCGCGCGTGCTCGGCGCGGGTCTGGCCATCGCGCACATCATGCAGACGTGCTTCGATCTCGGCCTTGCGCTGTTCCAGCAGGGTCTTGAGTTCCTGGATTTGCGCAGCGGTGAGGGGCTTGCTCATGGAGGCTCCTTCTGTCTCGTTATACATGCGACTGATACCCCCAGTGTACGCCGATTGCAGGAGAAAACCCACTGGCAGCCCGCTGCCCGGCGTGCCGCCGCGCCAGCCCGGATCAGGCCGTGATCACGCCGCCGCCCAGGCAGACATCGCCGTCATACAGCACGGCACTCTGTCCCGGCGTCACCGCCCACTGCGCCTCGGGGAAATCGAGTTGCAGCGCGCCGTTGGCCAGCAGCGCAGGCGTGCAGGCCGCATCCTGCTGGCGGTAGCGCGTCTTGGCGGTAAAGCCGGCCGGCGACTGGGCCGCCACCGGCGGCTTGCCGGCGCACCAGCTCAGGTCGGTCGCCTGCAGCGTATGACTCAGCAGCCAGGGATGGTCATGCCCCTGCACCGCATACAGGGTGTTGCTGGCCATGTCCTTGCGCGCCACGAACCAGGGCTGGTGCTCGCCGCCACCGCGCTGCGCACCCTTGGCCTTGATGCCGCCAATGCCCAATCCCTGGCGCTGGCCCAGCGTGTAGAAGCTCAGGCCCATGTGCTCGCCAATCTTGCGCCCCTTCTCGTCCTTGATCGGGCCGGGCTGGCTTTGCAGGTAGCGATTGAGGAATTCGCGGAACGGGCGCTCGCCGATAAAGCAGATGCCGGTCGAGTCCTTTTTCTTCGCGTTCGGCAGGCCGACTTCCTCGGCGATGCGGCGCACCTCGGTCTTGGGCAGTTCGCCCACCGGGAACATCGCCTTCTGCAGCTGCGCCTGCGTCAGGCGATGCAGGAAGTAGCTCTGGTCCTTGGTCACATCGCAGCCCTTGAGCAGCTCGGCCAGGCCGGTGGCCTCGTTCTGGCGCACGCGGGCATAGTGGCCGGTGGCGATCTTCTCGGCACCCAGGCGCATGGCGTGGTCCAGGAACGCCTTGAACTTGATCTCGGCATTGCACAGCACGTCCGGATTCGGCGTGCGGCCGGCCTGGTACTCGCGCAGGAATTCGGCAAACACGCGATCCTTGTAGTCGGCGGCAAAGTTGACGTGCTCGATCTCGATGCCGATCACGTCAGCCACGGCTGCGGCATCGACAAAATCGATGTTCGAAGAACAGTATTCGGTGTCGTCGTCATCTTCCCAGTTCTTCATGAAGATGCCCACGACCTCATGCCCCTGCTGCTTGAGCAGCCAGGCGCTCACGGCAGAATCCACGCCGCCACTAAGGCCTACCACAATGCGATGTTTCGTCATTGGCGTATTATCCTAGAAGGTAGCCCTTTCTGCAGCCAGTCACGACGATGGACTGGCTTGACGCAACACAAGTCCAGCGCATTACCCAGCTGGTAGTCTCCCGCCATTCTGTTTTCCCGGATCGACATGCAAGTCCCTGCCCCTACTCCCTCCCTGCCCACCATGGCCGACGCCAGCGCCCTGGTCGAGCGCCTGCGCGACAAGGCCACGGCCTCCGGCCTGAAGCTCTGGAGCCTGGCCGGCAAGTCGCTGCTGCCGGTGGTCCAGGGCGGCATGGGCGTGGGCGTCTCGGCGGGCGGTCTGGCCGGTACCGTGGCACGCCACGGCGCCATCGGCACCATCTCCTCGGTCGACCTGCGCCGCCTGCACCCCGACCTGATGGAGCAGACCCAGCACCTGGAAAAATCGCGTGACGTCGATTACGCGCGCGCCGTCATCAACGACGCCAACAGCGAAGCGCTGCGCCGCGAAATCGCCCGTGCCCGCGAAGGCTCCATGGGCTTTGGCCTGATCGCCGTCAACGTCATGAAGGCGATCAGCGCCTATGCCTCCAACGTGCGTACCGCGCTCGAAGCCGGCATCGATGCCGTGGTGGTGGGCGCCGGCCTGCCGCTGGACCTGCCCGACCTGGCCAAGGACCACCCCAAGGCCGCATTGATCCCGATCCTGTCCGACGCCCGCGGCGTGCAGCTGATCATCAAGAAGTGGGAAAAGAAAGGCCGCCTGCCCGATGCCATCGTGATCGAGCACCCGCGCCTGGCCGGCGGTCACCTGGGTGCCGCCAAGATCGCCGATCTGGATGATCGCCGCTTCGACTTTGACGTGGTGTTGCCGCAGGTGCGCGAGTTCCTGGAAAAGGCCGGTTATGCCAAGGAAATCCCGCTGATTCCGGCGGGTGGCATCAACTCCATGCAGGACATCCTGCACCTGCAGTCACTGGGTGCCAGCGCGGTGCAGATGGGCACCGCCTTTGCCGTATCGCGCGAAAGCGATGCTGCGCCCGAGTTCAAGCAGGTGCTGGCCAATGCCGGCCCGGAAGACGTGGTGGAGTTCACCAGCGTGGCCGGCCTGCCGGCGCGCGGCGTGCGTTCGCCCTGGCTGGAAAAGTACATCCGCATCGAACCCAAGCTCAAGGCCGTGGCGCACGAAAAGCGCTGCAACATGGCCTTCGACTGCCTGGTGCACTGCGGCCTGCGCGACGGCAATGCCGAGGTCGGCCAGTTCTGTATCGACAAGCAGCTGGCCGATGCCCAGCGCGGCGAAGTCAACAAGGGCCTGTTCTTCCGCGGTGCCGGCGTGTTGCCTTTCGGCAACCAGATCCGCCCGGTCGAAGACCTGCTCAACTGGCTCGTCAGCGGCGAGCGCC
>JAAYCV010000106.1 GCA_012729605.1 Ramlibacter sp.
AGATCCCAGATCCGGATCGGCGTACGGGAAGAAGGTGGTGTCATCAGGAATCGTGCTGGGGCTTCTGACAGCAAGGCAAGAGATGAATCTTTTACTCTATCACAGGGCTACGGCAGCTGACTTATAGTGGGGGCCTGTCGACAAGCAGCCTATGTGGCTGAAGAGAACAAGGACCATCTGCATGAAACGCCTATTCCACCTTTCTGCTGCTGCCGTGCTGCTGTTGAGTGGCGCTGCGGCATCGGCCCAGCATTTTGCCAAGCCCGAGGAAGCCATTGCCTACCGCCAGAGCGCTTTCAGCCTGATGCAGGCGCATATGACCCCGTTGGGAGCCATGGCTACGGGCAAGGCGAGCTACGATCCTGCTGCGGCCAGGCTGCATGCCGATGTGGTAGCTTACCTGGCGCATCTGCCCTGGGCGGGATTTGTGCCGGGGACAGACAAGGGTGATACGCGTGCCAGGCCGGAGATCTGGACTGACAGCGCACGCTTCCAGCAGGAGGCTGTCGACTTCAGGCAGGCTGCGGCAGGCCTGTCAAAAGCAGCCAGCAGCGGCCAGCTGGATGCACTGAAGCAGGCTTTCAGCACGACCTCACAAAGTTGCAAGTCCTGCCACGACGCCTTCCGTCACAAGCAGTCACGCTGATCAGGAGGCCAGCAGCTTCTCGATCAGGCTGTGCAGTTCTTTCTCGTTGGGCGCGCCGACGTACTGCTTGACGATCTCGCCCTGCTTGTTGAGCAGGAAGGTGGTGGGGGTAATGGTGATATCGCCCCATTCCTTGGCAATGCCGCCAGTGTTGTCCAGTGCCACCTCAAACGGCAGCTTGCGTGACTGTACGAAGTTGTTCACGTATTCGGGCGGATCGTACTGCATGGCCACGGCGACGGTGCGATAGCCCTGCCCCTGGTACTTCTCGAATGTCTGGCTCAGCATCGGCATTTCTGCGACACAGGTGGTGCAGCTGGTAGCCCAGAAATTGACCAGCGTGACATGGCCTTTCCAGTCGGCGGTGGTCTTCTGGCTGCCATCCAGCATCAGGAAGCTGGATTGCGGTGCGGAGTTGTTGTTATTGAGCGAAAAATAGGTGGCAGCCGCCACGCCGACAATGGCGAGGATGGCCATGAGGCGGAATATGAGTTTCATGGTGGGATGGCGCAGGCGCAGATAACGGAAACAGATGGCTAGTGTAGCGTTTGTGCCGATACCCGCCAGCATCATGGGACATGGCAGCCTGCACTGAAACAGATTGTCACCTATACTGTCAGATCGCTATCAGGCTGAGAACACAGTCTGATGACGACTTTCGCCAGGTCCGGTACCCTGGATCTGACACAGCCGTGAACTTTCGACAGGATGGAGCACGCGCGCAAGGCGTGACAGCATGAACCAGATTCTGATCGTTGCCCATGACCCGTTGGCCGAGGCGATGCGCCAGTGCGCCCTGCACGTCTTTCCGGATTGTGACGAGCGCGTGCTGGCACTGGACGTGCCGCCCCAGGAAGCCCCGGATGTGACGCAGCAGCGCGCCCTGCAGTTGCTGCAGCGTCTACCGGCCGAGGGCGTGCTGATCCTGACCGATGTGTTCGGTGCCACGCCATCGAACGTGGTGCAGCGGCTGTTGCAATCGGTGCCAGCCGATGTGCACGGCATGCAGGTCCGCGCCCTGAGCGGCATGAGCCTGCCGATGCTGCTGCGTGCCACCTGCTATGCGGAACTGCCCCTGGATGAGCTGGTCGAACGTGCCATGGCAGGTGCCCAGCAGGGCATCATGGCGTTTGCCTATACACCGGTCCAGAATCAGCAACGAGATCTCCCCCATGATTCAGCAAGACATCACCATCAGCAATAGACTGGGCTTGCATGCCCGTGCTTCAGCCAAGCTCACCAAGCTGGCCGGTTCCTTTCCCTGCGAAGTCTGGATGACGCGCGGCAGCCGCCGCGTGAACGCCAAGAGCATCATGGGCGTGATGATGCTGGCAGCCGGTATCGGCACCGAGGTCACGCTAGAAACCAGTGGCGAGCAGGAACAGGAAGCGATGGACGCGCTGCTGGCCCTGATCAACGACAAGTTCGGTGAAGGCGAATAAGCCGGGCAGCAGCAGTACGACAGACAGGAGACAGGCAGCATGACGATATCGATCCATGGCATTGGCGTGGGGCGTGGCGTCGGCATTGGCCGTGCCGTGGTGATCGCGTCCAGCCGGGCCGATGTCGGGCACTATTTCATCGATGCCGAACAGGTCGAGGCAGAAATCGCGCGCGTGTACGAGGCGCGTGATGCGCTGGTGCAGGAAATCCAGCTGCTGCTGGCGACCATGAACAAGGACATGCCGGGTGAAGTGGCGGCACTGCTGGAAGTGCACATGTTGCTGCTGCAGGATGATGAACTTTATAGCGGCGTGCGTTACTGGATTGCCGATCGCCTCTACAACGCCGGCTGGGCGCTGTCGACGCAGTTCGAGCGGCTGGCGCGCCAGTTCGAGGAGATGGACGATCCCTACCTGCGCGAGCGCAAGGCGGATCTGGAGCAGGTGATCGAGCGCCTGATCAAGCGCATCCAGGGCGAGGAATCGCCCTTGGCGATGCAGGCACCGGCCAGCAGTGGCAGCGAGTGCCTGGATGCGGCCGATGTGCCGCTGGTGCTGGTGGCGCACGACCTGACACCGTCCGACATGCTGCAATTCCGCCAGAGTGTGTTCAAGGGCTTTGTTACTGATGTCGGTGGCAAGACCTCGCACACGGCGATCGTGGCGCGCAGCATGGGCATTCCGGCGGTGGTGGGCGCGCGTGGTGCGAGCCGGCTGGTGCAGCAGGACGACTGGATCGTCATCGACGGCGATGCCGGCGTGATGCTGGTCAACCCATCGCCCATCGTGCTGGACGAATACCGTTTCCGCCAGCGCCAGGACGAACTCGACAAGACGCGCCTGCTGCGCATGCTCAACACGCCATCGGTCACGCTCGATGGCCAGAAGGTCGAGCTGCTGGCGAATATCGAGCTGCCACAGGATACCCAGGCGGCGCTGGCTGCCGGGGCCGTCGGCGTCGGCCTGTTCCGTAGCGAATTCCTGTTCATGGGGCGCAAGCAGCACCATCCGGATGAAGAAGAGCAATACCGGGCCTATTGCCAGGCGCTGGAAGGCATGCAAGGCCTGCCGCTGACGATCCGCACGATTGACGTCGGTGCCGACAAGCCGCTGGACGACAGCGTGCCGGATCTGGCACACCTGAATCCGGCGCTGGGATTGCGTGCCATCCGCTGGAGCCTGGCCGAGCCGGCGATGTTCCTGACCCAGCTGCGCGCCATCCTGCGCGCGGCTGCGCTCGGACGCGTGCACGTGTTGATCCCGATGCTGGCGCATGAAAGCGAGATCCGCCAGACGTTGCAGATGCTGGATATGGCACGCCAGCAGCTGGACGAGAAAGGCATGGTGTACGGCGAGGTGCTGCTGGGCGCCATGATCGAGGTGCCGGCGGCGGCCCTCACCGCGCGCATGTTCCTCGAACATTTCGACTTTCTGTCGATTGGCACCAACGACCTGATCCAGTACACGCTGGCGATTGACCGCGCCGACGAATTGGTCGCGCATCTCTACGATCCGCTGCACCCGGCCGTACTGCAGCTGCTGGCGATGACGATCCAGGCTGCCATCGATGCCGGCAAGCCGGTATCGGTTTGCGGCGAAATGGCGGGTGACACCAGCTTCACGCGCCTGCTGCTGGGACTGGGCCTGCGCAGCTTTTCCATGCACCCGGCGCAGATCCTTGCGGTCAAGCAGGAAATCGTGCGCGCCGATGCCGGCAAGCTCAAGGACTGGGCGCAACAGGTGCTGGCCAGCCGTGATCCGGCCAGCCTGATGCGGTCTTAAGCGCGGGTAACCTGCAGCGGGTCAAAGTCTTCCGGCTGCAAACTCGGATCCTGCAGGGCCTTGTCGTCGCGGATCGGTTCGGCCGGCTGCGCCAGCAGCTCGCGCAGGTAGTTCGGCTGCGCCAGCAGCGCCTGGTGCATGGCGCCGTTGTAGAGCTGCAGGTCGCGCAGGCCCAATGCGGCGATGCGCTGATCCACCTCGTCAGCTGTCAGCGTCAGCGGGTCGGTGCTGTCGGAGGCCATGGCCATCGCCCACTGCGTGCCGTACAGCGGCACGTACTGCATGTAGGGGCGCACCACCGGAAACACCTCGCGCAGCGATGCCACGATGCGCGCCAGCGTATCGGGTCGGTGGATCGGCGACTGGATATGCAGCGACAGCACGCCGCCCGGCTGCAGCGCACGACGGCAGCTGGCGTAGAACTCGCTGGTGTAGAGCTGTACCGCCGGACCAAAGGGATCGGTCAGGTCCAGCACGATCTGGTCAAAGCGCTCTTCGCACTGTTCCACGAACTGGCGGCCATCGCCCAGACGGATGTCGAGGCGCGGATCGTCAAAGGCACCGCGGTGGATCTGCGGCAGCCACTCGCGCGCCATGTCGATGACTTCGCTGTCCAGCTCGGCCAGCACCACGCGCTGCATCTCGGGGTACTTGAGCAGCTCCTCGATGGAGCCGCCATCGCCGCCGCCGATCACCAGCGCCGATTTCGGGCTGCCAAGCGATACCGCTGGCAGGTGGATCATCGGTTCGTGGTAGAAGAATTCGTCGCGCTCGGAGGTCATGAAGCAGCCGTCAATGCGCATGGCGCGGCCAAACAGCGGCGTCTCCAGGATCTCGATGTGCTGCATGTCGGAACGCTGCTCGGCCAGCAGTGCACCGGCGCGCAGGTAGAAACCGAAGTCGGCCGTCAGCTGTTCCAGCGCAAAGCGGTCAGCGGGGGGCTTCATGCGCGGACCACGCGATGCAGGTGCGGGTCTTCCGGGTCGAAGGCGTTCATCATGGTCTTGAACAGCGCTTCGGCCTTGCTGCTGTTGTCGCAGTCATAGCTGCAGACATAGACGTCCAGCGTCACATAACCATCTTCCGGCCAGGTGTGCAGTGACAGGTGCGATTCCGCCAGCACGACCACGCCGGTCACGCCGCAGCCTTCACCAAAGCTGTGGAACAGGCTGCCTACGGTGGTCAGGCCGGCATCGGCGACCGCCTGCTTGCAGAAGGCCTCCAGATAGCCGGCATCTGTCATCAGGCGCGGATCGCTGTCACAGCCGTAAAGGTCACCAATCAGGTGCAGACCGGCAGCCTTGCGCGGCACGTCCTGTGCGGCACGGCGCTGCTTGGGAAGAATGGAATGGGTTGAAGCTTGCAATGGCATCTCCACAAGGGGGTGGCAACAAGGCCATGGAAAGGATTTCCATGGCGTCTAGCAGCGGGCATCCCTGACGGGATACGGGTGCTGACTGAAGTCCGCTGCTGACGCCGTTTGGGGCATACGCCCGAAGCGCAGCAACGAAAGATGCTCCGGCTGTGGGCCGGAGGGGTAGTAATTATAATCTGAATTATTTAATTTGGCAAGCCGTGTTGGCCTGCCATCGTACATGGCGAAATAGCTCCGCCTTGTACGCGCGTTGCCAGGCTCAGACGCCGGCGGCGTGTGCCTGCTGGTCGGCGTGGTAGCTGGAGCGCACCAGCGCACCCACGGCGGCGTGGCTGAAGCCCATTTCCTTCGCCTTTGCCTCGAACATCTTGAAGGTGTCCGGGTGCACATAGCGGCGCACCGGCAGGTGGCTGGTGCTCGGCGCCAGGTACTGGCCAATCGTCAGCATGTCGATATCGTGGGCACGCATATCCTGCATCACCTCGAGGATTTCCTCGTCGGTCTCGCCCAGGCCGACCATCAGACCGCTCTTGGTCGGGATATGCGGGAACATCGCCTTGAACTTCTTCAGCAGGTTCAGGCTGAACTGGTAGTCGCTGCCCGGGCGCGCCTGCTTGTACAGGCGCGGCACGGTTTCCAGGTTGTGGTTCATCACGTCCGGCGGTGCCGCCTTCAGGATCTCCAGCGCCTTGTCGTCGCGGCCACGGAAGTCGGGTACCAGCACCTCGATCTGGGTGCTGGGTGCCAGCTCGCGCGTGCGGCTGATGCAGTCCACATAGTGCTGCGCGCCGCCGTCGCGCAGGTCATCGCGGTCCACGCTGGTGATGACCACGTACTTGAGCTTGAGCGCGGCAATCGTCTTCGCCAGGTTTTCCGGCTCGTTCACATCCAGTGGATCCGGACGGCCGTGGCCGACATCGCAGAACGGGCAGCGGCGCGTGCACTTGTCGCCCATGATCATGAAGGTGGCGGTGCCGTGGCCAAAACATTCGCCGATGTTGGGGCAGGAAGCCTCCTCGCACACCGTCACCAGCTTGTTCTGGCGCAGGATGTCCTTGATTTCGTAGAAGCGCGTGCTGGGGCTGCCAGCCTTGACACGGATCCAGTCGGGCTTGCGCAGGATCTCGTGCTGTTCCACCTTCACCGGAATGCGCGACAGCTTGGCGGCGGCCTTCTGCTTGGCCAGCGGGTTGTAGGAGGCAACATCCTGGGCTTCACGCACCACGGGGTTGCTGCTGTGGGATTCGGGGGTTTTGGGATTCATGGCAGAAGGCAGACGAAAAACAGGGGGTGAGCAAGTGTAGCCGCAGGGCAGATGCCGTGCTGGCCGGAATCAGGAGCCCAGACGACGCGCAAGCGCATTGCCCAGGCGGTCGGCGGCCTCTTGCCAGCTGGTCTGGATGCCGCAATAGGCGAGGTCAATCGTTTGCAGGCCGCTGTAGCCGCAAGGATTGATGCGCTGGTAGGGCTCCAGGTCCATCGCCACGTTCAGCGCCACGCCGTGGTAGCTGAAATGGCGGCTGACCTTGATGCCCAGCGCGGCGATCTTGCCGAGATTGTGGAACTCCTGCCCCGGCAGGCGCGGCTCGTTGAGCGCCGCGTGGCTGAAAGGATCGTCCAGCCGCACATAGATGCCGGGCGCGCCAGCGACGCGGTGTCCGGTCACGCCGTAATCGGACAGCGTGCGCAGCACCGCTTCCTCGATGCGGTAGACCAGCTCTTTCACGAAGTAGCCGGAGCGCTTCAGGTCCAGCAAGGGATAGGCCACGACCTGACCAGGCCCGTGGTAGGTGACCTGGCCGCCGCGATTGCTTTGCACGACCGGGATATCGCCCGGAATCAGCACATGCTCGACCTTGCCGGCCAGCCCTTGCGTGAATACCGGCGGGTGCTCGCACAGCCAGATCTGGTCAGGCGTATCGGCATCGCGCGCATCGGTGAAAGCGCGCATCTCGTCATAGGCGGTGGCGTAGTCGAGCACGCCACGCTGCAGGATCTGGATCGCCATTTACAGCACTACCTTGGAGCGCGGATGGCTGGTCAGCGCACGGTACAAGTCGTCCAGCTGCTGCTGGTTGATGGCCTGTACCGTGATCGTGATGCCGATATAGCGGCCGGTGCTGCTGGGGCGCAGCTCGCAGCTGCTCTCGTCATAGCCGGGATCAAACTGGCGTGCAATGGCGTGGATCTCGGCAATGTATTCTTCTGCGTGCTCGCCCATCACCTTGATGGGAAAGGCGCAGGGAAACTCGATCAGGGATTCCCGAGTGGCTTGTTGGGGATTGTCGGTCATGTCAGTTTTTTCCGTTGGTGCGGGCCGCTGCCCGCAGAACGCCGGGGCGGCATCCTCATATGCAACATATGGGTGCATTGTGGCGCTTTTGCAAGCCAATGTCGCCCCTCGTCAGTACACCGGATGGGGTCAAGCTACTACAGCAAAACGCTGCAACTGGCGGAAAACAAAGCAGGTGTTTGTCAAAAAATCCGCATCAACTGGTCATATGCCGTGTTGCTGCGTATAATGCGCCGGAGTTCGTGTGTGCCCAACTGTGTGTACGGGTAGCGGATTGTAAAATGAAGCAGTATCCCGTTAACAACGCCACTTACGACGACACGCCAGAGGAAGACGAGATCATTCCCTGGACCGCAGAACAGGCAGAAGCCTGGCGCGCTGCAAACCCATCGCCCTCCTTGTGGCAGATGTGGAAGGTGCAGGCATACGCGGGGCTGGCGGTGGTTGTGGCAAGCGGATTGGTGCAAGCGCTGGCAGGCTGGAGTTCAGCCGTGGTGCTGTCTGCCATCTACGGGGTGCTGGCAGCCCTGCTGCCATCGGCACTGGCCATCGCAGGCATGCTGCGGGGCCGACGCAGGCAGGAACAGGCCGGTTTGCGGCTGGGAGCGGGCTTCGGCTTTGCCTCGGTGCTGGCCTGGGAAGGTGTGAAGGTCATGCTGACCATCGTGCTGCTGGCGCTGGCGCCGCTGCTGATGAGGGAGCACATGAACTGGCTGGCAATGCTGGCAGGATTTGTAGTGACGCTGAAGGCTTACTGGCTCGCGTGGATGCGCACCAGAAGCGTGGCCCACTGAAGAATTTTGTTTTTGGGATTGATCGATATGGCTGGAAATGTAGAACAAGCGGCGAACCACGGCCCCACGGCAAGTGAGTACATCGTCCATCACCTGCAGCACATGCAGTACAACTTCAACCTCGAGGCGGTCAAGCAGACCAAGATCGTGGATTTCAGCCTGTTCAACGCAGACTCCCTGATCTGGTCGATCCTGATGGGTGTGCTGGGCTGCTGGCTGCTGTGGCTGGGTGCCCGCAAGGCGACTTCCGGCGTTCCGGGCCGTTTCCAGGCTGCCGTCGAAGTGATGGCCGAAATGGTTGAAAACCAGGCCAAGGGCGTGATCCACAACGCCAAGAGCCGCAAGCTGATTTCCCCACTGGCCCTGACCGTTTTCGTCTGGATCTTCCTGATGAACGCGCTGGACCTGCTGCCGGTTGATCTGGTGCCCGAAATGTGGGCGCGCAGCTACGCAGCTGCCGGCAATGACCCGCACCACGCCTACATGCGTATCGTTCCCACGGCTGACCTGTCCACCACGCTGGGTCTGTCGGTTGGCGTTCTGCTGGTCTGCCTGTTCTACAACATCAAGATCAAGGGTCTGGGTGGCTGGGCGCACGAACTGGTCGCCGCCCCCTTCAGCAACCACCCGCTGCTGTACCCGATCAACTTCCTGATGCAGGTCATCGAATACGTTGCCAAGACCGTCTCTCACGGCATGCGACTGTTTGGTAACATGTTTGCAGGCGAGCTGGTGTTCATGCTGAT
>JAAYCV010000107.1 GCA_012729605.1 Ramlibacter sp.
CCTGGCCGAGCACGCCCGGCGGGAACATCGCCTCGGGCCAGCCGCTCAGGCGCGCCAGCAGCGGCCAGTCAAAGCCGGCACCGGGATCGCACTTGCGCCCGGGCGCGATGTGCTCATGGCCCGCCACATGCGCCAGCGGATACTGTTGGCGGATCGCCTGCGCCAGCTCGGCCAGCGCCACGTATTGCGGCAGTTCAAAGCGCTCGCCCTCCAGCCCCTCGAGTTCGATGCCGATGGAGTCGTCGTTGCAGTTGTCACGGCCGCGCCAGCTGGACGCGCCCGCATGCCAGGCACGGTCATCGCAACTGACAAACTGCCAGATGCTGCCATCGCGGCGGATCAGGAAATGGGCGGATACCTCCAGGCTGCGGATCTGCTGGAAATACGGGTGCGCGTCCCAGTCCAGCGTGTTGGCGAACAGCTGCAGGATTTCCGGGCCACCGTACTGACCTGGCGGCAAGCTGATGGAATGCACCACCATCAGGTCGATCTGCGCGTCAGCCGGCCGGGGACCAAAATTGGGCGACGGCTGCTGCTGTGCCAGACGGCACCAGCCGTTCTGCCACAGGGGCGCGGTGGCCATCATGCGCGATCCCTGCTGGCGGCCTGCTGTGCCAGCGTGGCATGTTCCTGGCCACAGTACCACTGGCCGGACTGCTGCAGCGCGTCCTGGCGCGCCAGATGCACGCCGCAATGGGCGCAGCGCACCATGGCCTGGGGCACGCGCGGTGCCTGCTGTTGCGCCTGGGCCTCGCGGATATCCTGCTTGCGGTTTTGGCGCCAGACCCAGAACACCACGCCAATGACGAGAAGAACGACCAGATATTTCATGATGGAGCGATTGTCGCAGGACTGCGTGACAAGCCGGTCAGACGAGGCGGCGCAGCAGTACCTCGAGCACGAAGTGGTAGCCGACATAGCTCAGCAGCAGCAAGCCGGCGCCGGCGTAGACCATGCGCACGGCACGGCGGCCGCGCCAGCCCAGTTGCCAGCGCCCCCACAGCAGGGCGGCAAACACCAGCCAGGACAGCAGCGAGAAGATCGTCTTGTGACTCCAGCGCCAGCCGCCGGTCAGGCCATAGAGCTGCTCGCCAAACAGCCAGCCTTGCAGGATGGTGATGGTCAGCAGGATGAATCCCAGCGTGACAAAGCGGAAGGTCAATCGCTCCAGCGTCAGCAGCGGCAGCATGGTCGGGGCGGTGGCGCTGTCTTCCTGCAGCAGCGCCGGGCCGTCGCGCATGCGCAGCTCGGCGCGCGACATCAGCCAGGCGTGCAGCACGGCCACGGCAAACAGACCGTAGGAGGCCACGCCCAGCGCCAGGTGCAGCGGCAGCCATTCGGACGCCGGCGAGGGCAGCTGCGGGCCAGGGAACAACCAGGCCAGCAGCACGGTGGCGGCGCCGATCAGGGCCAGCCGCCAGCGCAGCTGCTGCAGCGCGTAGTTGCGGCTTTCGATGGCATAGGCCAGCAGCGCGAGCAGCGCCGTCATGGACAAGGCCGGGCCAAATCCGAAACGCAGCGGGTGTGTCAGGCCGAGGGCAATCACCAGCATGTGCAACAGCGCCGCCACGGCCAGCAGCACGCTGCCGCCACGGCCGAGACGCTGGCGCGCATGGCTGACACCCGCCGCTGCCACATAGGCCAGCACACTGGCAAGCGACAGCAAGGGGACGGCGGACTGGGCACTGGCTACAATCATGGCTAAAGTGTATCCTTTCCGCTGAACCACATGTGTGCAGGCGGATGTTTTCTGCATGCGCCCTTGCTGCGCCTGCCTGTCTCCCCTTTCTGAAAGCGAAAGCGCCGCCATGGCCTCTGCCCTTACCGACAAACTCTCGCGCCTCGTCAAGAACCTGAGCGGCCAGGCGCGCATCACCGAAAGCAACGTCTCCGACATGCTGCGCGAAGTGCGCATGGCCCTGCTGGAGGCCGACGTGGCGCTGCCGGTGGTGAAGGACTTCATCGCCCGCGTCAAGGACAAGGCCATGGGCCAGGAGGTGCTGGGCTCGCTGAAGCCGGGCCAGGCGCTGGTCGGCATCGTCAACCGCGAGCTGGCCGCCACCATGGGTGAAGGCATCAGTGACCTGAACCTGTCGGTGCAGCCGCCGGCGGTGATCCTGATGGCCGGCCTGCAGGGTGCGGGCAAGACCACCACCACCGCCAAGCTGGCCAAGCACCTGATCGAGAAGCGCAAGAAGAAGGTGCTGACGGTATCGGGTGACGTCTACCGCCCAGCCGCCATCGAACAGCTCAAGACGGTGACGCAGCAGGTCGGTGCCGAGTGGTTCCCGAGTGCGCCGGACCAGAAGCCGGTAGACATCGCGCGTGCCGCACTCGATTACGCGCGCAAGCACTATATCGATGTGCTGCTGGTCGATACGGCCGGCCGCCTGGCGATCGACGAAGCGATGATGGCCGAGATCAAGGCGCTGCACGAGGCGATCAACCCGGTGGAAACGCTGCTGGTGGTAGACGCGATGCAGGGTCAGGACGCGGCCAACACGGCGCGTGCCTTCAAGGAAGTGTTGCCGCTGACCGGTGTGGTGCTGACCAAGCTCGACGGTGATGCGCGTGGTGGCGCGGCGCTGTCGGTGCGCCAGATTGCCCAGGCACCGATCAAGTTTGCCGGCGTCAGCGAGAAGATGGACGGTCTGGAGCAGTTCGATGCCGAACGCCACGCCGGCCGCATCCTGGGCATGGGCGACATCGTGGCGCTGGTCGAGCAGGTCACATCCGGCGTCGACATGGAAGCGGCACAGAAGCTCGCCGCCAAGGTCAAGAAGGGTGACAACTTCGACCTGAACGACTTCCTGGGCCAGCTGCAGCAGATGAAGCAGATGGGCGGCCTGTCCAGCCTGATGGAAAAGCTGCCGACGCAGCTCACCGCCAAGGCAACGCAGACCGACATGGATCGCGCCGAGAAGGACATCAAGCGCAAGGAAGGCATCATCTGCAGCATGACGGCGCAGGAGCGCAGCAAGCCCGAGCTGATCAAGGCGACGCGCAAGCGCCGCATTGCCGCCGGTGCCGGCGTGCAGGTGCAGGATGTGAACCGTCTGCTCAAGGAATTCGAGCAGATGCAGGACATGATGAAGAAGATGAAGGGCGGCGGCCTGATGAAGATGATGCGCCGCATGGGCGGCATGAAAGGCCTGGGCGGCATGTTTGGTGGCGGCGGTGGCCTGCCGCCGGGAGGCTTCCCGCCAGGGGGTTTTCCGCCCGGGGGCGGTCTGCCGCGCTAAGCGCCTCTAACCTCCAAAAGCCAATGGCTCCGTCAGTGCGGAGCCATTGCTGTTTTCAGGGCCTGCTTCTGCTGGCAGGCTGGTTCCTGTGCCTGCCCTTAATTGGGGTCCTTGGCGCGGGTGCGGGCCACGGCCGACAGGATACCCAGACCGAACAGGGTCACGGCACCGATGATGATGTACATCTCCGGCACGCCGGCGACAGAGGCACCCCAGGCCAGACCGCCAATGAAGATCAGGAAACCGATCATGTAGAGAACGAAAGACATGGCAACCTCCTCTTGTGTGTTTGTTGCATGGCCTTCATTCTGGTCGTCGGCATGGCAGTCCGCCATCGGCGCAGCGCTGATCCGCGTGTCGGATCAGGCCGACAGCACCACGACAAACAGCCCCTGTCTCCTTGCGGAGCAGGGGCTGTCTGGGCCGGGGAGATGCCGGATCGATCAGCGCGGCAGTACGCTGGCACCCATCAGGTACTGGTCCACCGCACGTGCCGCCTGGCGGCCTTCACGGATCGCCCAGACCACCAGCGACTGGCCACGGCGTACGTCACCCGCAGCGAACACGCCGGGCACGCTGGTGGCGTAGCCGCCCTGCTCGTCGGTCGTGGCGCGTGCGTTGTTGCGTGCATCGGCCTCGACGCCGAAGGACTTGAGCACGGTCGGCACCGGATGGACAAAGCCCATCGCCAGCAGCACCAGGTCGGCTGCCAGGGTTTCCTCGCTGCCCGGTACTTCGGTAGGCTTGCCGTCCTGCCATTCCAGGCGCACCGTCTTGACCGCCACCACGCGGCCCTTGTCCTTGCCGGTTCCGGCGACAAATTCCTTGGTGGCGATGGCGAATTCACGCGTACAGCCCTCGTCGTGGCTGGAACTGGTGCGCAGCTTGAGCGGCCAGTAGGGCCAGGTCAGCGGGCGGTTTTCTTCCTCGGGCGGCTGCGGCAGCAGCTCGAACTGGGTCACGCTGGCGGCGCCGTGGCGGTTGCTGGTGCCGACACAGTCGCTGCCGGTATCGCCACCGCCAATCACGATCACGTGCTTGCCATCGGCGCGCAGCTGCCTGGCCAGCTTGTCACCAGCATTGACCTTGTTCTGCTGCGGCAGGAATTCCATGGCGAAGTGCACGCCATCAAGCTGGCGGCCCGGCACCGGCAGGTCGCGGCTCTGCTCGCTGCCGGTGGTCAGCAGCACGGCATCGAAGTCCTTTTGCAGCTGTTTGGCGCTGATGCTGTCCTTGGCCCAGTTGGTGACCTTGCTGTCGGCCGGCCAGTCGCCCACCAGCACGCCGGTGCGGAATTCCACGCCTTCGGCCTGCATCTGCGCGATACGGCGGTCAATATGCGACTTCTCCAGCTTGAAATCGGGGATGCCATAGCGCAGCAGGCCACCGATGCGGTCGTTCTTCTCGAACACGGTGACGCTGTGGCCGGCACGCGCCAGCTGCTGTGCCGCCGCCATGCCGGCGGGGCCGCCGCCGATCACGGCAACCTTCTTGCCGGTCTTCTGCGCCGCCACCTGCGGCACCACCCAGCCGTTGTCCCAGCCGCGATCGATGATGGCGTGCTCGATCGACTTGATGCCGACCGGGGACTTGTCGATGTTCAACGTGCAGGCGGCCTCGCACGGAGCCGGGCAGATGCGGCCGGTGAAGTCCGGGAAGTTGTTGGTGCTGTGCAGCACTTCCAGCGCATCCTGCCAGTCCTGCGCATAGACCAGGTTGTTGAAGTCCGGGATGATGTTGTTGACCGGGCAGCCGCTGTTGCAGAACGGCGTGCCGCAGTCCATGCAGCGGGCCGCCTGCTGCTTCGCCTGCGCATCATCCAGGCCGATGACGAATTCGCGGTAGTGCTTCAGCCGTTCCTTGACCGGACGGTAGCCCTCTTCCAGCCGCTCATATTCCATGAATCCAGTGATTTTTCCCATGATCGTCTTCCGTTATCTGAGGTAGGTTGCGGGGGCTTACTCGGCCTTGCCGGTGCTCTTCTTGCTGGCGGCCGGCTTGCGCGCGGCGGGCTTGCGGGCAGCCGGCTTTTTCGCCGGGCCACCGGCCGACTTCATCTCGACGGCGGTGGCAGCGACCTGCTGCGTGATGTCCGGAATCGGGCTTTCGCCGGCACCGGTCTTGCCGCGTGCATGGATCTCGGCCAGGGCACGGCGGTACTCGTTCGGGAACACCTTGACGAACTTCTTCAGGCTGGCGTCCCAGTTCTCCAGGATGTCGCGGGCACGGCGGCTGCCGGTCCAGCGGCTGTGGTCCTGCAGCAGCTTCTTCAGCTGCTCCTCGTCGCTCTGGCCACGGTGCCAGATACCGGCATCGATGCTGGCCTGCTGCTCGTCAACCTTGAGTACCGGCTCCAGCGCCACCATGGCGGTGTTGCAGCGGCTGGCAAACTGGCCGTCCTCGTCGTAGACATAGGCGACACCGCCGCTCATGCCAGCAGCAAAGTTGCGGCCGGTCTTGCCCAGCACCGCCACGGTGCCACCAGTCATGTATTCGCAGCCATGGTCGCCGGTGCCTTCGACCACCGCAGTGGCACCGGACAGGCGCACGGCAAAGCGTTCGCCGGCGACACCGGCAAAGAAGGCCTCGCCGGTCGTCGCGCCGTAAAGCACGGTGTTGCCGACGATGATGTTCTCTGCAGCCAGTCCGGGGAAGTCCAGGCTCGGGCGCACCACCACGCGGCCACCACTCAGGCCCTTGCCGGTGTAGTCGTTGGCCTCGCCAATCAGGCTCAGCGTGATGCCCTTGCACAGGAAGGCGCCAAAGGACTGGCCGCCGGTACCTTCCAGCTGGATATGGATGCTGTCATCCGGCAGGCCCTCGGGGTGCACCTTGGTCACGGCACCGGACAGCATGGCACCGACAGTGCGGTTGACGTTGCGCGCATGCTCGATGAACTTGACCTTCTCGCCCTTCTCGATCGCCGGGCGGCACTTGTGGATCAGGGTCTGGTCCAGCGCCTTCTCCAGGCCGTGCTCCTGCGTATCGACATGCAGGCGTGCCACATCGGCCGCGACCTGCGGCTGGGCAAACAGGCGGCTGAAATCCAGGCCGCCGGCCTTCCAGTGCGCCAGGCCCTTCTGCATGTCGAGCAGGTCGCTGCGGCCGACCAGCTCATCGAACTTGCGGATACCGAGCTGGGCCATCAGCTGGCGCACTTCCTCGGCCACGAAGAAGAAGTAGTTGACCACGTGTTCGGGCTGGCCGCTGAACTTGGCGCGCAGCTGCGGATCCTGCGTGGCGACGCCGACCGGACAGGTGTTCAGGTGGCACTTGCGCATCATGATGCAGCCCTCAACCACCAGCGGTGCCGTGGCAAAGCCGACTTCATCGGCTCCCAGCAGCGCAGCGATGACGACATCGCGGCCGGTCTTCATCTGGCCGTCGGCCTGCACGCGCACGCGGCCACGCAGGCGGTTCAGCA
>JAAYCV010000108.1 GCA_012729605.1 Ramlibacter sp.
GCCCTGGCGCGTGGCGGCGCGGTACAGCACGTCCAGCACGCCGCCGTGGGTGACGATGGCCACATGCTCGCCATTGTGGCGCTTGCCGATCTCGGCGACCTGCTGCACGATGCGATCGCGCAGCTGCTGCAGCGATTCGCCACCGCCGGGTGGTTGCCAGGCCGGGTCACGCTTGCGCCAGCGCAGCGAATCCTGCGGGTAGCGCAATTCAAAATCGATGAAGCTGCTGCCTTCGATATCGCCAAAATGGCGCTCGCGCAGGCTGGGCAGCAGGGCCACCGGCGCGGCATGCGGTTCGGCGATGATGCGCGCGGTTTCGGCGGCGCGCAGCAGGTCGCTGCTGTAGACGTGGTGGATCGGGCTGTCGGTCAGCGCCTCGGCCAGCAGCCGCGCCTGCTGGCGGCCGGTATCGTTCAGGGCGATGTCGGTATGGCCCTGGATGCGCCGCGCGGCGTTCCAGTCGGTTTCGCCATGGCGAATGATCAGCAGGCGGGTGGCGGCAGCGACAGAAGACATGCCGGCATTATCCCCGCTTTGCTGCGCCTGCGCTCAGCCGCGTGCCAGCGGAATGCTGTCGGGATCGATCAGCAGCGGCGCGATGCGCTCTTCCTCGTCAAATGCCTTGTCGCCGTCGGCATCGGGAATGCCGGTGATCTTCAGGTCGGTGAAGTTGTGCAGCTTGCGGTCCAGCAGGTGGCTGGGCACCACGTTCTGTAGTGCCGTCAGGATCAGCTCGGTGCGGCCCGGGTACTGCTTTTCCCATTCCTTCAGCATGTTGCTCACCTGCTTGCGCTGCAGGTGCTCTTGGCTGCCGCACAGGTTGCACGGAATGATCGGGAACTGCATGTGCGTGGCCCAGGCCAGCGTGTCGGCTTCCTTCACGTAGGCCAGCGGGCGGATCACCATGAATTCGCCGTTGTCGGTCACCAGCTTGGGCGGCATGCTCTTGAGCTTGGCGGCAAAGAACATGTTCAGGAAGAAGGTGGCGACGATGTCGTCACGATGGTGGCCGAGCGCAATCTTGTTGCAGCCCAGGCGACGCGCCACCGTGTAGAGCGCACCGCGACGCAGGCGCGAGCACAGGCTGCACATGGTCTTGCCCTCGGGCACCACGCGCTTGACCACGCTGTAGGTGTCCTGTGTCTCGATGTGGTAGTTCACGCCGGTGCTTTCCAGATAGGCCGGCAGGATGTCAGCCGGGAAGCCGGGCTGCTTCTGGTCGAGGTTCACCGCCACCAGCTCGAAGCGGATCGGGGCGCGCTTCTGCAGCTTCATCAGCACATCGAGCAGGGTGTAGCTGTCCTTGCCGCCACTCAGGCAGACCATGACCTTGTCGCCTTCCTCGATCATGTTGAAATCGACGATCGCCTGGCCGACCTGGCGGTTCAGGCGTTTTTCCAGCTTGCGCATTTCGCGCAGGTGGCGCGCCTCCGGAGAGTCCTTGGCGGGCTTGGTGGCGACAGCGGTTTCGGTCAGGGGCAGGGTGGCAGACATGGGCAGGGGCGGCTGGCAGGGCCGCGCAACATGAGGTAAACCCGCGATTTTACTGGGCGGGGCCATGTCCCGTCCAGCCGCATGTGTAATGGCGACGCACGCATCGCAGGGACAGGGTCTGGACTGACAGACGGGCTGCGGCTTTGCGGTTATGCTGGCTTGCATCCATCACCACCAGAACAAGAGAGGATCCCATGAAAGGCCACCCCGAAGTCGTTGCGTATCTGAACAGCCTGGTTGCCGGCGAGCTGGCGGCACGTGACCAGTATTTCATCCATTCCCGCATGTACCTCGAATGGGGCTACGGCAAGCTCTACGAGCGCATCAACCACGAAATGGACGACGAGACCGGCCACGCCAGCCAGCTGATCCAGCGCATCCTGATGCTGGAAGGTACGCCGGACATGGTGCCGGAGGCGCTGGTGCTGGGCACCGACGTGCCTTCCATGCTGCAGGCTGATCTGGAGGTGGAGCTGCGCGTGCGCGATGCGCTGAAAAAAGGCATCGCCCTGTGCGAGCAGCACCAGGACTATGTCAGCCGCGAGATGCTGGTGGAGCAGCTCAAGGACACCGAGGAAGACCACGCGCACTGGCTGGAGCAGCAGCTGCGCCTGATTGACCAGGTCGGCCTGAAGAACTACCTGCAGAGCCAGGCCAGCTGAGGAGTCGCACGATGAAAACCCAGGCAAGCATCCACAAGCAGCTCAACGCCGTGCTGGGCGATTCGCTGATCGCCATCAACCAGTATTTCCTGCATGCCCGCATGCTGAAGAACTGGGGCCTGAACGGACTCGGCAAGCGGCTCTACGAGCAGTCGATCGAGGAAATGAAGATGTCGGACAAGCTGGTCCAGCGCATCTTCCTGCTCGACGGCCTGCCCAACCTGCAGGATCTGGGCAAACTGCTGCTGGGCGAGGACGCGCAGGAAATCCTCGAATGCGATCTGCGGCTGGAGCAGCACAAGCACAAGACCCTGGTCGAGGCGATTGCCTTCTGCGAGGAGCAGCAGGACTATGTCTCGCGCGCGCTGCTGGTCGAGCTGAAAGACGAGAACGAGGAGCACCAGGACTGGCTGGAGACCCAGTTGGACCTGATCGAGGATCTGGGCCTGCAGAACTACCTGCAAAGCCAGATAGGGGATTGAATGTGGTCGCTGATCGCCCGCTGTTGCGGGCGATCCTGTCTGTGGCGACTGCAGCCGCGGTAGGCTGGAGGAGGGCAAGATGGCATTCCGCATCGAACATGACAGCCTGGGGCCGGTCGAGGTGCCGGCCGAGCGCTTGTGGGGCGCGCAGACGCAGCGCTCGCTGCACTTTTTTGCCATTTCCAGCGAACGCTGCCCGCCGGCCTTTGTGCAGGCGCTGGCACGCGTCAAGCAGGCCTGCGCACGCGTGAATGCCGGGCTCGGCGAGCTCGATCCCGGGGTGGCGGATGCCATCATCGCGGCGGCGCAGGAGGTGATGGACGGCCAGTGGGCGGACGAGTTTCCACTCTCCATCTGGCAGACCGGCTCCGGCACCCAGAGCAACATGAACATGAACGAGGTACTGGCGCACCGTGCCAGCCAGCTGCTGGACGGGCAGCCGGTGCACCCGAATGACCAGGTGAACCGCAACCAGTCCAGCAACGACATTTTTCCCACGGCGATGCATGTGGCGCTGGCCGGCGAGATCGCGCAGGCGCTGCTGCCGGCACTGGACGGCCTGGCGGCGACGCTGCAGCAGAAAAGCGCGGACTACGCCCACATCATCAAGATCGGCCGCACCCATCTGCAGGACGCCACGCCGCTGACGGTGGGGCAGGAAATGTCCGGCTGGGTGGCGCAGCTGCAGCAGGCGCGGGCGCAGATCGTGCAGACGCTGGACGGCCTGCTAGCGCTGGCCGTGGGCGGCACCGCGGTCGGCACCGGACTGAATGCGCCAGTGGGCTTTGGCGCAGCCGTAGCGGCCGAGCTGGCGCGCAGCAGTGGCCAGCGCTTTGTCCAGGCAGACAATACCTTTGCCGCGCTGGCCAGCATGGATCCGGTGCTGCAGGCGCATGGCGCGCTGCGGGTGCTGGCCGCAGCGCTGATGAAAATCGCCAACGATGTGCGCTGGCTGGCCAGCGGGCCGCGCGCCGGCATTGGCGAGTTGCGCCTACCGGCGAATGAGCCGGGTTCGTCCATCATGCCGGGCAAGGTGAACCCGACGCAATCCGAGGCGCTGACCATGATTGCCGCGCAGGTGATGGGCAACGATGTGGCGATCGGTATTGGCGGCGCCTCCGGCAATTTCGAGCTCAACGTGTTCCGTCCGATGGCGATGCACAACGCGATGCAGAGCGTGCGCCTGCTGGCCGATGGCATGCGCAGCTTTGACCAGCATTGCGCACAAGGCATAGCGGTGGATGAGGCGCGTATCGCGGAGCTGCTACAGCGTTCGCTGATGCTGGCGACGGCGCTGGCACCGCTGATTGGCTATGACCAGACCGCGAAGATCGCGCTACAGGCACACCACGAGGGGCGCACCTTGCGCGAGGTGGCGTTGGCAAGCGGTGCCGTTACGGCGGAGGACTTTGACCGGCTGGTGGATCCGGCGCGCATGATCGGTCCACGGGCGGTCTAGCCAGACTGTGTCATGCACACAACCCTGATCGCGATAGGGTTTGCGAATAAAAACAATTATCAATTAATATCGGGACTATCGCAGCCATGCTGCTTCACCTGATCTGGAATTGACATGATTGTTTGCCTCTGCCAGCGCGTATCCGACCGCGAGATTGCCCGCCATGCCCGCAACGGCATGAGCTTTGACGAGATCCAGCTGGAACTGGGTGTCGCCACGCAATGCGGCTGCTGCGGCCAGTGCGCACAGGACATCGTCACGCAGTGCCACGCCGAAGTGGCGGCGCTGCGCCAGGAAGGCCTGCAGGTGCAGGAAGTAGATGGCCAGCTGCAGCGCAGCAGCGCGGCCACGGCACTGCGCGCCTGAGTACAGACGCTTTCCCTTTTTCCGGGCCCCGCCAGTGAGCGGGGCTTTTTTGTGTCAGTCTGCCAGCTGCGCGTCGTGCTTCAGGCGGAACACCTCGACGCCGACGGCATCGCAGTCCGGATAGACGTCCGGCTTTTCGGTGGAAACGCGCACTGCGCGCACCTTGGGGTGGGTGAGTAGGGTTTCGGCCACGTCATCGCACAGCGTTTCCTGCAGCTCGATATGGCCGGCGCCGACGCGCGCGGCAATGGTGCGGCGGATGAAGTCGTAATCCACCACCTCGTGCACGCGGTCCTCGCGCGGCGTGGATTCACTCAGCAGCACGTACATGTCCACGTTCACGCGCACGCGCTGCGGCCCCAGCTTTTCGAAATCGTGCACGCCGATATTGATGTGTACCTCGTAATCGCGCAGGAACAGGCGGCGACAGGTCAGGGCGAGGGATTCGCTCCAGTGGGTGGGATGGCTCATGGGATGGGTGTCAGGTGGGGTTGCAGCAGTTCGTCAACCACGAACATGATGTCGCGCGGCAGCGGAACCAGATGCTGGCCATTATCCACGCACAAGGTGGTGCCGGTGATGGCCGGGTTGCTGGCCAGGAACAGGCAGGACTGCGCGACATGGATCGGATCGAGTGGACGGCGCAGCAGGTTGGCGCGGCTGGCGGCGGCAAAGTTGGTGGCCGATTGCGGACCGCTGACCAGCATCAGCCCCGGTGCCACGCCGCAGATGCGCGCACGTGGTGCCAGCGCCTGCGCCTGCAACTCGACGGCACGCTCCAGCGCCAGTTTGCTGATCGAGTAGCTGAAGTAGTCGGGGTTCAGGTTGTAGACCTTCTGGTCCAGCACATGGATGGCAACGCAGGCATCGACCGCATCGGCCGGGTGCATGGCGGCCATTTGCCGTGCCAGGTCCAGCGGTGCCAGCAGGTTCACTTCCAGTTGTTCTCGCGCCTGCGGCAGCGGAAAATCATCGCCGCCATCGGCATCGAACAGGGAAGCGTTGTTGACCAGCGCGCGCAGCGGGCCATGCGCCTGGGCGATCGCCTGCATCATGGCCTGGCGCTCGTCGGCATCGGCCAGATCGGCCTGGTACAGCGTGATGGGCGTGCCGACCACGGCCAGCTGCTGCTGCAGCTCCAGCGCAGCCTCGACGCTGTACTGGTAATGGCAGAGCACCTCCCAGCCAGCCTGGGCGAAGGTCTGGCACAGCACGGCACCCAGTCGGCGGGCGCCGCCGGTGACCAGGACGGTGGGACGGGCGGAGGGGAGTTGGCTCATGCAGCGGAATCGGGAGAAAACAGCAGGTTGGGTCGGCAGGGGCAGGGCTTCGGTGGTAGATTGGCGGCCATGTCTCAAGCTGCCTCCACTCCCGCATCCGGAACACCGGACCACGCCCTGACCGCCATGATACGCGCTGCCGTGCACGACGCCGGCGGCTGGCTGCCGTTTGACCAGTTCATGCATCTGGCGCTGTACGCGCCGGGGCTGGGCTACTACGTGCATGGCAGCCGCAAGCTCGGCCAGCTGCCGCAGGACGGCAGCGATTTCGTCACCGCCCCGGAAATCAGCCCGCTGTACGGCCAGGTGCTGGCGCTGCAGGTGGCCGAGGCGCTGCAGATGACGGCGACCGACGAGGTCTGGGAGTTTGGTGCCGGCAGCGGTGCGCTGGCCGAACAGGTGCTGGACGGCCTGCAGCAGCAGGATGTGGCGCTGCGCCGCTACACGATTGTCGATGTCTCGGGCAGCTTGCGTGCGCGCCAGCAGGAGCGGCTGGCGCGTTTTGGCGATATCGTGCAGTGGGCTGATGCGCTGCCGGCGCAGATGCGCGGCGTGGTGCTGGGCAACGAGGTGCTGGATGCGATGCCGGTGAAGCTGCTGCAGCGCCGTGACGGCGTCTGGCATGAGCGCGGCGTGGTGATTGACGATGCAGGCAATTGGGCCTGGGAAGATCGCGCTACCGACTTGCGCCCGCCGCTGGAGATCGCCGGCGATCATGACTACCTGACCGAAATCCATCCGCAGGGCGAAGCCTTTATCCGCACGCTGGGCCAGCATCT
The DNA here is from genome assembly GCA_012729605.1 of Ramlibacter sp. GTDB lineage: Bacteria > Pseudomonadota > Gammaproteobacteria > Burkholderiales > Burkholderiaceae_C > Brachymonas > Brachymonas wangyanguii. The sequence goes on from JAAYCV010000108.1 coordinate 6,523, forward strand.
GGAGCAGGGCGCGGCCTTCTTCATCGATTACGGCTTTGGCGAGCGCGAGTACTACCACCCGCAACGCGATGGCGGCACCGTGATGTGCCACCAGTTGCACCGGGCCGATGACAACCCGCTGCTGGCGGTGGGCGAGAAGGACATCACGGCACACGTCAATTTCACCGGTACGGCGGTGGCAGCGCAGGAGGCCGGTTTCGAGATCCTCGGTTACACCACACAGGGCTGGTTCCTGCTGAACCTGGGGCTGGCACAGCGCATGGAGGCCTCCGACCTGGCGACGCGCACGCTGGCGCAGAAGCTGGTGCTGGAGCACGAGATGGGCGAGCTGTTCAAGGTGCTTGGCCTGTGCAAGGGTGAGCAGTGGGCGGCCAGGGGTTTTGCCAGCGGGGATCGGCTGCGGATGCTGTAAGCCGGTTCAGCTGCGGCGCGCGGGCTGGCTGTCATTCATGGGCAGCAGCAGCCGGATCGTCAGGCCTTGCGGCTGGCCCAGTTCGGCATGCACCTGGCCCTGATGGGCCTGGACAATCTGCTGTACCAGCGCCAGCCCGATGCCGTTGCCCTGGCTCTCGTCACCGGTCCAGAAGCGGTCGAACAGGTAGGGCAGCTGGGATTCCTGCAGGCCCTGGCCGTTGTCGCGCACTTCCAGGATCAGCTGACGCTGGTCTGGTGCGCCGGTCTGGTGCACGCTGACGACCACCTCGGTGCAAGCGCGTGCATGGCGCAGCACGTTGTCGAGCAGATTGTGCAGGGCTTCGCGCAACAGTTCCGGGCTGCCGCGATAGAGCGCGTTGTCCTCCCCTTCGTAACTCAGCTCGATACCGATATCGGCGGCCGGGCCGACCCATTGCAGGGCCACCTTGCGCGCCAGTTCAGGCAGGTCAAACAGCACCATGCCGAGCGAGCCGGCCTCGTAGCCGCGCGACAGCGCCAGCAGCTGGTGGATCAGCATGGCACTGCGCTCGGAGGCCTGCACGATGTGTTCCAGCCGCTGGCGCACCTGAGCTGGATCCTGTTCAGTCAGGGCCAGTTCGCTCTGGTTGAGGATGCCGGCAATCGGCGTGCGCAGTTGGTGAGCGGCATCGTTGAGGAAGCTGCGTTCGCGCTGGACCTGCTGGCTGATGCGTTCCAGTTGTTTGTTGAGCGTGTTCTCGATACAGCGGATTTCGAGCGGTGCATGGTCCACGTGGATCCTGCCAGACTGGCTGCTGTCCAGCTGGCGTATCGCCGCCACCAGGCTGGTCAGCGGGCGCAGGCCGCGGCGTACGCCAAAAAATACGATCAGGCTGAACAGGATGGCCGTGACGGTCGTGGTCAGGGCCATTTGCATGCCGAGATCGAGAATGCGCAGGTCGATCGGGTGGAACGGACGCACCGACTGGATCAGCAGGGACTTGTCCGAACCGTCCTGGGGTGGCATCAGCAGTGAGGCGATCTGCTGACGTCCGCTGGCATCCCAGCTGGTGTGGATGCGAATCTGGCAGTTTCCTTTGCCGACATGTTCGGCATCGTCCGGAATCGGCAGGGGCGGACCGCCCAGGCTGATCAGCGTCGGCAGGGTGTTGAAGCGGAAGCGGGTGTCGTGGCCACCGGAGCGGGCGAGCAGGGTGCTGGTCAGCTCCAGCTGTTCCAGCATTTTTGGCAGCGGAGTTTCCGCTGAGTACAACTGCCCGAGGTGACACAGGTCGTCCAGCGAGTGCCGGGTCAGGTGCTCGCTGTGGCTCAGGTTGTGCAGCAGCAGGCTGGACACCAGACCGAGCAGACCCAGCACCCAGGCCGGGATCAGCAGCCAGCGCAGCAGTGATCCGCGGATGGTTTTCTGTGTCAGCGCGCTCATGCCGGGCAGCCAGCGCTAGCGGTTGCGCAGCATGTAGCCGAGGCCGCGCACGGTGCGGATGGTCACCGGAGCGCTTTCCAGCTTCTTGCGCAGACGATGGATGTAGACCTCGAGTGTGTTGGTGTTCATCAGGCTGGCGGCGGCAGCCGGATCCGATTCCCAGGCGGCAATGATCTGGGCGCGGCTGATGGCGTTGCCGAAGTGCTCGGTCAGCAGGTGCAGCAGGGTCCACTCGCGCGGTGCCAGCTCCAGCGCCTGGCCTTGCAGCCAGGCGCTGCGGCGATCGGGATCGAGTTGCAGCACGGGCGGCTTGTTGCCATTGCCGTTGGCCATGATGGCGATCGGCTGCTGCAGCTGGGTGCGACGCAGCAGCGCTTCGATGCGCACCTTCAGTTCCTGCATGGCAAACGGCTTGATCAGGTAGTCGTCGGCACCGGCGCGCAGGCCGGCAACGCGGTCATCGATATTGATGCGCGCCGTCAGGATCAGGATCGGCAAGGTTTCATCGCGCTGGCGCAGCCAGTGCAGCAGTTCCATGCCATCCAGCAGCGGCAAGCCCAGATCCAGCACCAGCACGTCGAACTGCTGCTGCTTCAGCAGCGATTGGGCCTCCAGGCCGTTGGTGGCCGTGGTGACCTGATGGTTGCACTGCTGCAGCTTGCTGCACAGGGCGTCTAGCAGGATGGTGTCGTCTTCAACGACCAGGATGTGGGGCATGGCGATGGGACCTGGGGCAACAGGGCAAGGGAGGGCAAGTGCAACAGCCTAGTGTAGCGTGCGGTTGCCCTGTCCACATCCATCCAGCCTCCCCAGAAATGCCATCCATGTCAAGAGAAAAATAACATATTTATATATATACATAAATTCCTTGTGTGAAATAATTTAATAAATTAACACTTCATTAACGCAAGGAGTAGACGTGGACAAGACTAGCCTTTCTGCCTTTCCGATTCGTACCGGTCTGATGACGACCCTGGCCGTGGTGCTGACCGCCTGCGTGTCTGCCGGGGACTCCCATCTGAAGCCGTTGGCGAGCGGAGAGGTGGCCACCGGGGTGGCCGAGCAGACTGCCAGCATGGTGGTGATCCGCGAATCGGACGCCTTGCCAGGTCAGGCGGTCAACATTTTTGTCAACGGCGAGTACCTGACCTCGCTGCAGCCGGGGGCCTTCCGCCAGGGGCCGGCCTGCGTCGGCGAGAACCGCCTGATGGCCAGCTATACCGACGTCAGCACCGGCTACCAGGAGAAAGTGGCTCCGGGGCAGGCTGTCAGGCTGCCGGCCGCCGAGGTGAGCTACTTCCGCGTGGTGGCGGATGCCCAGGGCCAGCCCGTGCTGCAGGCGCTGGATGCCGAGTCCGGCCTGGCGCTGGCACAGCAGCAACAGGAGCAGGTGCATACGCTGCGTCGTGTCGAGCTGCAATGCGCCGTGCCGCTGAAGACCTACACGCTGCAGGCATCGGCGCTGTTCCCGTTCGACAAGTTCGATTACGCCAGCATGCTGGCCCAGGGCAAGACCGAGATCCGCCAGGTGGCGGCCGATATCGCGGCCAGCCAGGCGCGCATTGACCGCATCGAGGTGATTGGCCATACCGACCCCGAAGGCTCGGATGCCTACAACCAGCAGTTGTCGGAACGCCGTGCCAGCACCGTGCGTCAGGCACTGGCGGAAAACCGGCTGCCGACCGGGGCACTGGTGGCCAGCGGACGCGGCGAGCGTGAATTGCTGGTCAGCGATTGCCGCGCCCGTTTCCCGCGTGACGCGCGCCAGCGCACCGAGTGTGACCAGCCCAACCGCCGGGTCGAGATCAAGCTGTTCGGCCAGGCGCCGGACGCCCGCTGAGCCGGCTGCAGGGCATCCCCTTGCGCGGGCCATCTGACGGCAGCTGGCCCGCCACTTCCCGCCCCGATTCCTAGTAGCGTTTCCTGTATCGCGCAGCACTGGCTGCCTGAACAGGATCTGGAGAAAACACCATGAGCCTGAAAAACATCACCCTGCGCATCAATGACGCCAGCGATACCGTCCAGACCCACCAGATCGCCGGCGGTACCGGCGGTGCCGGCAGCCGCGGCCAGGCGTTGCGCCTGAAGGCGCTGGCAAACGTCAAATACCACTTCACCGACGAAGCCACGGGTTTCGCGCCCGAGAACCTGGCGACCAAGCGTGTCGGCAAGGATTTGCATATCGCCTTCGAGGGCGGCCAGGTGGGCCAGCCCGATCTGGTGATCGAGGATTATTACCAGGATGACGGCGCGATCGGCTATGCCGAGGGCTCGGACAACCTGCTGGTGGGTACGCATGAAAATGGCCAGACTTATCCGTTTGTGCCGGAAAGTGCACAGGCGTCCGATGCCGTGAGCCAGCTGGCCGAAGGCATCCAGGCCGGCCAGGCGCTGGGTATCAGCCATGCGCCGGTGCCGCTCTGGTGGCTGCCGCTGCTGGCGCTGCCCTTGCTGGGGGGTGGTGGCAGCACGCCGCCGCCGGACCACAAGCCGGAGATCAACGGCTTGACGCCCAAGGCGCAGGGTGGTGATGTCAAGGTGTACGAAAAAGCGCTGACAACAGGCTCTGATGCCGCCAGTCCGGCAGAACGCGGTGACGCCGCTTTCACCATCAAGAGCCAGGACGGCGTGAAAAGCCTGACGATTGGCGGCACCGAGTTCCTGAAGGATGGAGCCATCGTGACGGGAGCCAGGCTGCTCACGCCGCTGGGCAATGAACTGACGGTGACCGGTTACGACAAGGCTACGGGCGAGGTGCGCTACAGCTATCTGCTCAAGGGTAGCAAGACGCATCCGGCAGGTGCGGCAGAGAACGCGCTGTTCGAAGACCTGCAGGTCGTGCTGACTGACAACGATGGCGACAAGGCGACAGCCGTGCTGTCGGCGCAAATCGTGGACGACGTCCCGACGGCCAGGGACGATGCCTTTACGCAGGTGCAGGAAAACCAGGCGCTGGTGATTGATGCCCTGGCCAACGACATCCAGGGTGCCGACGGCGTGCCGCTGGCCAAGGTGGCAGTGACGCAACAGCCGGTACAAGGCACAGTCAGCTACGATGCAGCGACCGGCAAGTTCACCTACACGCCTAACCCAGGTGCCGGCAAGGACTCCACGGAAGACAGCTTCCGCTACACCATTACTGATGCTGACGGCGACACCTCCACCGCCACGGTGAAGATCACGCTGCAGCCGGACCAGGATATCTGGATCGTGCCGCAGGACTTTGTCACGGTGAGCGAAGGCGCATTGCCGAGCCCGGCGGCACCGGTGCTGCGCATGCGCATGCTGGCGCGCGCGGTGGAAAGTGCCGAGGCCGAAGGCCAGCTGGTGGTCAGCTATTACAACGACGTGCCGCAGGGCGATCTGCTGCAGTCGATCCAGCTCTCGGCTGATGGTCTGGACGCCCAGCTGCAGGCGCTGGGCCAGGATGTGGTCTGGGCCCTGTCGGCTGACGGCTTGCAACTGACAGGCACATCGGCCGGTACGCCGGTGCTGACGATTGCGCTGACCAGCGCTGCACTGACGGATGCGACAACCGGGCAGATCACTTACAGCTACAAGGTGACGCTGCTGCAGCCGGTCACGCACCCGGAAACGCCAGCGGGCAAGAACCTGGTCACGCTCAAGGGCATCGCCTTTACCGTGACCGATGCGGATCAGGAATCGAAGACCGGTACCTTTGATGTGGACGTGCAGGATGCCGTCCCGGTGGCGCTGGATGATGTGGCCGATGTACAGCCGGATGTGGGCCAGGCGGTGTCCGGCAATGTGCTGGTCAATGACACGCAAGGCGCCGATGGTGCCAGGGTCAGCGCCGTGGTGGCTAGCCAGCTGGGTTCTGCCAGCCAGGCCGTGGGTGATGCTGCCGTGGAGGTGGCTGGCCAGTACGGCACGCTGACCATCAGCGCTGACGGCAGCTATCGCTATGCGCGTACCGACGGCAGTGCCGGCGGTGTGGAAGATGTGTTCACCTACACGCTGACGGATGCGGACCTGGACAGCGTGGAAGCCACGCTGACGATCCGCGTCGGCAACGCCACCCCGACGGTGGGCGAGGAAGAGCCGAACCCCCAGGATCCCGATGGCGATCCGATCCATGTGATTGCGGCAGCACAGGTGCATGAAGCCGGCCTGCCGGCGCGTACGGGCGAGCCTGCCGGCTCTGATGCCGCCAGCGACAGTGAAACCACGGTGGGCCAGTTCGGCTTTGCCAGTATCGATGGCCTGAAGGCGCTGACGCTGGACGGCGTGGCCGTGCAGGCTGGCACCGCCTTCCCGGCAGAGCCGCTGCTGGAAAATGCCACGGGCCAGTTGTGGGCGTACTACACCTTTGACGCCGCAACCGCGCAGGGCACGGTGCACTACCAGTACATGCTGCTGGACAACACGCTGACGGATCCGTCCTCGGTGGCTTTTGCCGTGGAAGTGACTGACCAGGATGGCCAGTCGGCGAGCAATACGCTAACGGTGGTGATCGTGGATGATGCCCCCACAGCCGTGCTGGACACCAACAGCGTGCCCAGCGGCACCTATGCCCCGATCGAGGGCAACGTGATGGCCAACGACACCGAAGGCGCGGACGGCGCAGAAGTGGTGGGCGTGCAGGCTGGTGCGGGTGATGTGCAGGAAGCCGGCACGGAGGTGCCGGGCCAGTACGGCACGCTGACGCTCAATGCCGATGGCAGCTACAGCTACCAGCGTGATGCGGCCACTACCGAAGGCGGCGTGACGGACGTGTTCACCTACACGATCCAGGATGGTGACGGCGATACGGCCA
>JAAYCV010000109.1 GCA_012729605.1 Ramlibacter sp.
CCGGCATCACGCCGGTGGACGTGGTCCGCGCAACCGATTACGTGTTGCCCTGTTTCGAGATTGTCGATTCGCGCTATGACGACTGGAACATCAAGATCCAGGATACCGTGGCCGACAACGCCTCCTGCGGCGTCTACGTGCTCGGCAAGACCAAGGGAGACCCGCGCAAGCTGGACATCACGCTGGCCGGCATGGTGCTCGACAAGAACGGTGAGCTGTTCTCTACTGGCGTCGGTGCTGCGGTACAGGGCTCTCCGGCCAACGCCGTGGCCTGGCTGGCCAATACGCTGGGCGTGCTCGGTATCCCGTTCCGGGCCGGCGAGGTGATCCTGTCCGGATCGCAATCCAACCTGGTACAGGTGCAGGATGGTGACGAACTGGTATGCACCATTGGCGGCCTGGGCAGCTGCAGCGTGAAGTTTTCCGGAAGGAGTGTGGCATGAGCCTGAAACTGACCCTGTCCCGCGAGGACATCGTGCGCCTGTGTGAGCGCGTGGAAGGTGCGCAGACACGTGCCTATGCAATTCCCAAGCTTACCAACGAATACCCGGGCATGACGATCAACGATGGCTATGCCGTGCAGAACGAGCTGCGCCGCCGCTTTATCGCCCAGGGCCATCGCCTGGTCGGCTGGAAGGCCGGCCTGACCTCTAAGGCCAAGATGGAGCAGATGGGGGTGAGCGTACCCTCGATCGGCTTCCTGACCGACCGCATGGCGCGCCCGGAAAACTCCGCCATCAGCACCGCTGATCTGGTGCACCCGCGTGTCGAATGCGAAGTGGCCTTTGTCATGAAGCAGACGCTGAAGGGGCCGGGCTGCACGCGCCAGGACGTGCTGGACGCCACCGATTACGTGGTGCCGGCCGTCGAGATCATCGATTCGCGTTTCTCCGGCTTCAAGTTCGACCTCGAAAGCGTGGTTGCCGACAACGGCTCCTCGGCGCGTTTCGTCGCCGGAGGTCGTGCCCGCTATGTGGACGAACTGGACCTGCGTACGCTGGGCGTGGTGATGGAGAAAAACGGCGAAATCGTGACCATGGGCGCTTCGGCGGCCGTGCTCGGCCATCCGGCCGATGCGATCGCCATGCTGGTCAATATCCTGGCCGAGATGGATGAGGAACTGCCGGCTGGCAGCTTCGTCATGAGCGGGGGCATCACCGAAGCCGTGGCGGTCAAGCCGGGTGACAGCGTGGTGGCGCGCTTCCAGGAACTGGGCAGCGTGTCCATGCGCTTTGTCGAATAAGGAGAACAAGATGCCTATCGTGCAACTGAACCTGCTGGAAGGCCGTAGCGAAGAGATGAAGAACGAGGCCGTAGTGGCTGTGACCGAAGCGCTGGTACGTACCCTGGGGGTGCGCATCGAACAGGTCCGCATCATCATCCACGAGCTGCCCCCACAGAACTTCGCCATTGGCGGTCAGACCGTCAAGATGCGCATGCATTCAGAAGGCAAGTAAGCCTGCAAACCGAGGAAAAACATGAAGAAAATCAGATGTGCCCTGATCGGTTCCGGTAATATCGGAACCGACCTGATCTACAAGATCCAGCGCAGCGAAGTATTGGAACCGGTCTGGATGGTCGGTATCGATCCTGAATCCGAAGGCCTGAAGCGCGCCCAGGATATGGGCCTCAAAGTGACCGCAGAAGGCGTGGACGGCCTGCTGCCGCACGTGCTGGATGACAATATCCAGATCGCGTTTGACGCCACCTCGGCCTATGTCCACGCCGAGAACTCGCGCAAGCTCAACGAGCTGGGTGTGATGATGATCGACCTGACGCCGGCGGCGATTGGGCCGCTGTGTGTGCCGCCGGTCAACCTGCGCGAGCATGCCGACAAGCTCGAGATGAACGTCAACATGATCTCTTGTGCCGGCCAGGCCACGATCCCGATCGTGAATGCCGTGTCGCGTGTGCAGGCGGTCGGCTATGCCGAGATCGTGGCCAGCCTGTCGTCCAAGTCCATCGGTCCCGGCACGCGTGCCAACCTGGACGAGTTCACCTTCACTACCTCCAATGCGATCCAAGTGGTGGGCGGTGCGCGCAAGGGCAAGGCGCTTGCCATCATCAACCCGGCCGAGCCGCCGATGATGATGCGCAACACCATCTACTGCCTGACCGATGACGCGCCGGACCAGAAGCGCATCATCGAATCGATCCAGCAGATGATCAAGGAAGTGCAGAAGTACGTGCCGGGTTATCGCCTGGTCAACGGCCCCCTGTTCGAGGACAACAAGGTCTCGGTGTTCATGGAAGTGGCGGGTCTGGGTGACTACCTGCCCAAGTACGCCGGCAACCTGGACATCATGACAGCCGCGGCCACGCGCACCGCCGAGATGTTCGCTGAAGAAATCCTGTCTGGAAAAATCCAGCTCAAGCCTGTGGAGGTGACCCAATGAGCAGCTCTTCTCTCAAGGGTCGCAAGATCCTGATTCATGACATGTGTCTGCGCGACGGCATGCACGCCAAGCGCGAACAGATCAGCGTCGACCAGATGGTGGACATTGCCACGGCCATGGACGAGGCCGGTGTGCCGCTGATCCAGGTAACGCACGGTGCCGGACTTGGTGGCAACTCGCTGCAGCATGGCTTTGCGCCGCACAGTAACGAGGAGTACATCAGTGCGGTCAGCTCCCGCATGAAGCAGGCCAAGGTATCGGTGCTGCTGATTCCCGGCCTGGGCACCATGCGCGAACTGCAGTCGGCCTACGACGCCGGTGCCCGCAGTGTGCACGTGGCGACCCACTGCACCGAAGCCGATACCTCGCCGCAGCATATTGCCTACGCCCGCAAGCTGGGCATGGACACCACCGGTTTCCTGATGATGGCGCACCTGAACACGCCCGAAGGCCTGGCGCAGCAGGGCAAGCTGATGGAATCCTATGGCGCGCAGACCATTTACATCACCGACTCGGCCGGCTACATGCTGCCGGAACAGGTGAAGGAAAGTGTGGCACGCTTGCGTGAAGCCCTGAATCCGGAAACCGAGATTGGCTTCCATGGCCACCATAACCTGGGCATGGGCATCGCCAACTCGCTGGCCGCGATCGAAGAAGGTGCCAGCCGTATCGACGGTTCCGTCGGTGGCCTGGGTGCCGGTGCCGGCAACACGCCGCTGGAAGTGTTCGTCGCTGTCTGCGAGCGCATGGGCATTGTCACCGGCTGCGACCTGTTCAAGCTGATGGACATCGCGCAGGACAAGATCTTCCCGATGATGGACCACATCGTGCGTGTTGATCGTGCCTCGCTGACGCTGGGCTTTGCTGGCGTCTACTCCACCTTCCTGCTGCATGCCGAGCGTGCCGCCAAGCAGTTCGGCATTCCGGCGCGCGACATTCTGGTCGAGCTGGGCCGCAAGAAGATGATCTCCGGACAGGAAGACATGATTGTCGATACCGCTATGACCATGGCCAAGGAACGTGGCCTGTACCAGGAATCGCAGGCCTGATCGCGTGCCTGCTGGCCGGCTGCCGGCTGCCGGCTGCCGCCTGCAGCCGGCCATTTTTTTGATCGCAAGGAGGGCATCGCATGAGCAAGGTGCAGGAGTGGGTCGTCGTCGTCGGTGCTACCGGCGCCTTTGGCTCGGTCATGGTCGAGCGTTTTCTGGCGCGCGGCCTTGGGGTGCTGGCGGTAGCGCGTAGTGCCGATACGCTGGCAGCGCTGGCAGAGCGTCATCCGGATCTGCGCTGCTGTGCAGCTGATCTGTCACAGGATAGCGCCATCGAAGCAATTCGCCAGGCATTGCCCGGGCCGGTGCGCATGGTGGTGCATGGCCCCGGTGTCAGCGTCGCCGGTGGCGTGATGGCTATTGATACCGGCGCACTGGTCGATGCCGTCAATATCAAGGTGGGCGGCATGCTGCGCCTGGTGCGTGCCGTCGATGGCCAGCTGCAGCCGCATGCGCGTCTGGTGGCGATCGGTGGTCATTACGGATTCGAGCCGACGGCTTATGCCTCGGCTGCTGGCGTCTGCAATGCGGCGCTAGTGAACTTGGTTCGCCAGCTTAGCCTGGCTTATGGCGAGCGCCTGGTCACGGCACACTTGGTGGCACCCGGTCCGGCCGATACCGAACGCCTGCACCGCGTGGCGGCCGACCGTGCGCGTCTGCAGGACAGCACGGTAGAGGCGGTGCTGGACAGCATGAAGGCCGAATCCTCGATCCGCGCCTTTACCGAACCGGGCCAGGTGGCCTGGGCACTGGAAATGCTGCTGGCTCCAGAAGCCACGGCCATGACCGGTTCCACCCTGATGCTGGATGCGGGCCGCCGCCGCGGTCTGCCCTGAGGAGTCACACCATGCCTATCCTGAACATCCATCTGGTGCGCGGTCAGCACGATGCTGAACGCGTGGGCGAGCTGCTCAAGCGCTGCAGCGTGGCCTTTGCCGAAGGCCTGCGCTGTCCGATTGATCGCGTGCGCGTGTTTGTCACCGAGCATGATCCCGCGTTGTACTGCGTGGGCGGCGAGCTGGTGCGCGACAGCGGGGCGCAGGCTCCGTATTTTTCCTTCATCGTGTTGCAAGGCCGCTCGCTGGAAGATCGCCAGCAGCTGCTGGCCCGCTTCACCGACCTGATCGAGGAGGTGCTGCAGGTGCCGCGTGCGCAGATCCGCGGCGGCATCGTGCCGGTGGCGCCGGAAGACTGGTCGATTGCCGGTCAGCCTGCCAGCCTGCTGCGTCAGGCCGAAATCGAGGCGCGCCGGCAGCTGGCGGCAGAGCAGGGAGCTTGAAATGAATGTCTTGTTGGTACATGCCCATTACGAACCGCAGTCCTTCAATGCAGCGCTCAAGGATCTGGCGGTCAAGACCCTGAGTGAAGCGGGCCATACAGTTCAGGTGTCCGATTTGTACGCCATGCAGTGGAACCCGGTGGCGTCACAGACGGATTTTGGCGCGCGCAGCAAGCCGGATTACTGTGTCTATGCGCTGGAACAACGCCATGGCGCACAGAACGGCACGATTGCATCGGATATCCAGTCCGAGATTGCAAAGGTGGAATGGTCTGATTTGCTGATCCTGAACTTCCCGATTTTCTGGTTTTCCACGCCGGCGATTCTCAAGGGCTGGATTGATCGTGTTTTTGTATCGGGCCTATTTTATGGTGGCAAGCGCTTTTACGACCAGGGCGGCATGCGTGGCAAACGTGTGCTGGTGACTTTCACCATCGGTGGCCAGCCTCACATGTTTGGCCCCGAGGCGATTCATGGCGAGATCGAACTGATGCTGCGCCCGCTCTTGCGAGGCACCTTGGCGTATGCCGGTTTTGACGTATTGCCGCCGTTTGCTGCCTACCACGTGCCCTACATCAGCCACGAGGCGCGCTGTGCCATTCTGGATGACTATCGCGATTACCTGGGGCGACTGGATACGCTGGAGCCGCTGTCTTTTCCCCGCATGTCCGATTTCGACGAGCGGCTTCATCCGCTGCCATGTAGCGTCCTCTGAGTCCTTGTCACCCTTGTCTGTTGCAGGCCAGACCGGAGGCCTGTTTGCGCGGGAGCAGTGTCATGCTGCTCCCGTTTTTTTGACTCCCGGAAATCGAGGCGTTGCATGACAAAACCCCGTCTGACTGTTGTCAGACGAGATTTCGTGGAATCAGCGAGAGGAATTGTCCTCAGCCAGGCATCAGAGCGGGAAGGCTGCCTTCAGCCAGATTGCGTCACCCTTGGTGTGGTTTTCGGCTTCAATTTCCTTTTCCCACTTCAGCGTGCCGAACCAGCCCTTGCCACTGTCGTACTTGATGGACGGGCCAATGGCAAAGGCGCTGCTCTTGCTGTTGGCCAGGGTGATGCCATTCAGCTTGTCGTTCTCCAGTTGCTTGAAGTAGTAGCCACCTACACCCACGGTCCAGCCATTGCCCAGGCCGTAGCCGGCGGCGTAATCGAAGTGGAACTCGTCACCGGACTTGTAGTTGGTATCCGGGTTCTTGCGGTTGATGGTGTAGCCGAACTTGACATCACCATTGAAGCCGGTCGGGTTCACATAGGTCACGCCATAGGCCAGGTCAGCTGCCCAACGGTTCTTGCCGATATTGGCCAGGCGATGTTTGTCGTAGCTGCCAGTCGGGGCGACCACGTCCAGCAGGGCCACGCTGTGCAGCTTTTCGCTGTGGTGGAATGCCACGCCGGCACCCACGGTGATGTCACCGATACCCGTCTTGCTGTCTTTCTGGCCACCCGCGCGTACGGTCAGGTCCACCAGTGGGACAATCGTATGGAACGCGAGATCACCGCCCAGGACTTTCTGGTTGGTGACCCACAGGCCACGGGCAATTACCGCATTGGCATCCACCTTGAAGTCAGGCGGACCGGTGCGATCGCCGTTATGGTCCCTGAGGTCGTCTGCACGGTACACATTGCCGTACACCAGGCCGTACAGGCCAGGCGGCGGCACGGCGTTCACCATGTAGTTTTCAGCGCCATGCGGGATGGCCGATACACCGCCTTCGGCCGCGTGGGCCGACAGGCTGACCAGTCCCAGGCCAGCACAGCAGATGGCCAGAATGTTCTTTTTCATGAGATTGTGTCTCCAGACTCGTTGGTTTGCATTTGTCGCGTGCACCGTTGGGGTGCACGCCTTCCCTGACAGCAGGAACCCAAGAGTAGGCGGGAGCACCCGGGCGCGTCCAATACATGAATTGGCGAATTCCGATACCGTTTTGGTATGGCTGGTGGTAACTGCAGGGTGGGCAGCCGCGAGGCACGCAAGCTGCCGTAAAAAGTTAGGGGTTAGTGCGGGTGTGTGACAGCAGCATGTCCTGTCGGCCGATCGAAACAAGTGTTGCAGCCGCACCATAAATCCTGCCTAAGAGCGTGATAAATGTGTGCATATCGCAAGCGGTTCCTGCGTCTTTACAATGACAGTCTGGGCACACGGCGAAACGCCGTGATCTTTTTCATCAGGCACTACAGGAGCATCCATGGCCAAGAAATCCACTTCCCTCCCGGTCAACATCGGTATCCCCGACGCCAAGCGCAAGAAGATCGCCGACGGCCTGTCCCGCCTGCTGGCCGACAGCTACACCCTGTACCTGATGACGCACAACTTCCACTGGAACGTCACTGGCCCGCAGTTCAACAGCCTGCACGTGATGTTCATGGACCAGTACACCGAGCAGTGGAATGCGCTGGACATCATCGCCGAGCGCATCCGCGCGCTGGGCTTCCCGGCGCCGGGCACTTACAAGGAATTCGTCAAGCTGGCCTCGATCGAGGAAGTCGAAGGCGTGCCGAAGGCGACCGACATGATCCGCCACCTGGTGCTGGCGCAGGAAGCCACGGCGCGTACCGCACGCGAGCTGTTCCCGATCGTGGACGACGCCAATGACCAGCCCACCGCCGACGTGCTGACCGAGCGCATCGACGTGCACGAAAAGACGGCGTGGATGCTGCGCAGCCTGCTGGAAGAGTGATTCCCGTCCTCACCCTTGCCCCTGACTGACAGGGGCTGGTGAGCCGGCAAAAAGCAACGGCACCTGCCATCTGGCCAGGTGCCGTTTCTGTTGGCGCGTCTGAAAGGCTCAGCGCACGCTGCTATCCTGCAACGGCGACCCATCCAGCGCCTCCAGATGGCGCGTATCGCCCCAGCCGATCAGCGTCAGGCCTTCGGCGGTCCAGAGCAGACGGTTGATGCCGCAGTTGGGCAGGTACCAGGTGCGCGCGGCCTGCAGGCCCTGGCGCGTGGCGGCGCGGTACAGCACGTCCAGCACGCCGCCGTGGGTGACGATGGCCACATGCTCGCCATTGTGGCGCTTGCCGATCTCGGCGACCTGCTGCACGATGCGATCGCGCAGCTGC
>JAAYCV010000110.1 GCA_012729605.1 Ramlibacter sp.
CAATGTGCAGGATCAGGCGGCTGTCGAACGGCTTGGGAATGATGTATTCCGGGCCAAAACTCAGCTCCTGGCCGACATAGGCATGCGCCACTTCGTCGCTGACTTCCAGCTTGGCCAGCTTGGCGATTTCGTGGACGCAGGCCACCTTCATCTCTTCGGTGATGCGGGTTGCGCCGCAGTCCAGCGCACCGCGGAAGATGTAGGGGAAACACAGGACGTTGTTGACCTGGTTCGGGTAGTCGGAACGGCCAGTCGCCACGATGCAGTCCGGACGGGCCGCCTTGGCCACTTCAGGACGGATTTCCGGATCCGGGTTGGCCAGCGCCAGGATGATCGGCTGGCTAGCCATGGTCTTGACCATGTCGCCGCTCAGCACGTTGGCCGTGGAGCAGCCCAGGAACACGTCAGCATCCTTGACCACGTCGGCCAGCGTGCGTGCGCCGGTATCCTGCTGCGCGTAGCGCTGCTTGGAAGCATCCATGCCGCCCGGGCGGCCTTCGTAGATCAGGCCCTTGGAGTCGCAGACGAAGATATTCTCGCGCTTCACGCCCAGCGCCACCATCAGGTCCAGGCAGGCGATGGCGGCAGCGCCGGCACCGGAAGCCGCCAGCTTGACCTCGCCAATCTGCTTGCCGACCAGTTCCAGGCCGTTGATCAGCGCCGAGGAAGAAATGATGGCGGTACCGTGCTGGTCATCGTGGAACACCGGGATGTTCATGCGCTCGCGCAGCTTCTGCTCGATGTAGAAGCATTCGGGCGCCTTGATGTCTTCCAGGTTGATGCCGCCCAGCGTCGGCTCCAGCGCCGCGATGATGTCGACCAGCTTGTCCGGATCGCGCTCGTCGAGTTCGATGTCGAACACGTCGATGCCGGCAAATTTCTTGAACAGGCAGCCCTTGCCCTCCATCACCGGCTTGCTCGCCAGCGGGCCGATATCGCCCAGGCCCAGCACGGCGGTACCGTTGGTGATCACGCCGACCAGGTTGCCGCGCGAGGTGTAATCGGCTGCCTTGGACGGATCGGCCTCGATGTCCAGGCAGGGCACGGCCACGCCAGGCGAATAGGCCAGCGACAGGTCACGCTGGTTGACCAGCGGCTTGGTCGGGTTGACGGAAATCTTGCCCGGAGTAGGCCAGCGGTGATAGTCACGCGCCGCTTCCTTGAAGCCAAGATCGGTAGGGGTTTGGGTGTCGTTGTCTGTAGTCATTTTTGTAGGGTAGTCGTCAAGACGTGGTGCCGGGAATGGCCCGATTCAAATTGTTGCACAAGTCAACTCAGGCCGTGACCACAACTTGCCATGCTGAACGCAATGCTGTGGTCATTCGACGCTGGCTCAGCGCTGCTGGCGCAAGGCCGTCAGCAGGCGCTGGCCGGCGCGGCCATTGCTCGTCATGCCCAGGCGCGTCTGCTCGGCGCGGATCGCGTCGCGCGTCTTCGCTCCGATCATGCCGTCGGCTGTGCCAATCGCGTGGCCACGTGCCAGCAGCAGGGTCTGCAGCTCGCGGTTTTCCGCACGCGACAGGCCGGGGTCATCGGTCGGCCAGGCCTGGATGAAGCCGACACGGTTGCGCTGTCCGTCCACCAGCGTGGACAGCTGGGCAATCGCCAGCGCGTAGTTCTCGCTGGCGTTGTAGCTGTAGAGCGTGTCAAAGTTCTTGCCGACCAGGAAAGCCGGGCCGTTGCGGCCTGCCGGCAGGAGCAGACCGGCACTGGCCATGGTGCGCGGCAGCGCGCCACCGCCATCGGCCAGGCGCAGCCCCTGGCTGACCCAGTAGTCCATGCCGCGCTTGTTGCGGCGGCCGCTCACGGCTGGCGTGTAACCGGCTGGCAAGCGCACCTCGTAGCCCCAGGTCTCGTTGCTGCGGTAACCGGCCTTGCGCAGGAAGTTGGCGGTCGAGGCCAGCGCATCCGGCACGCTGTCGACGATGTCGCGGCGGCCATCGCCATCAAAGTCCACCGCCGTGCTCAGGAAGGTACTGGGCATGAACTGGGTCTGGCCAAAGGCACCGGCCCAGGAGCCGGTCAGCTTTTCTGCGGGCACATCGCCACTCTGCAGGATGCGCAGGGTATTGGCAAACTCGGTGCGGAAATAGCTCTGGCGACGGCCTTCGCAGGACAGCGTGGCCAGCGAGTTGAGCAGCGGACGGCCGCCCAGGTTCTGGCCAAAGTTGCTTTCCACGCCCCAGACGCCCATCACCATGGCCGGCTCCACGCCGTAGCGCTGCTGGATCTGGCGCAGCGTCGGCAGCCATTTCTGGTAGGCGGCACGGCCATCGGCCACGCGCTCCTGGTCCACCAGTACCGCCAGATAGTCCCACACCGGCATGGTGAACTCCGGCTGGCGGTTCAGCAGCGGCAGCACCGTGGCATCGGGCTGCAGGCCGTTGGTATAACGGGCAAAGGTGGCGGCACTGACCTGGCGGAACGCCGGGGTTCCCTGCAGATTCGCCAGGCAAGTGCGGAACGCGGCTTCGTTGATCTGCGGCGGCGCTTCCTGCGCCTGCGCCAGCCCGGCAGTGGCCAGCAGTGTCAGGGGCAGGCTACGGATGGCCCAGCGGTGGATGCGGGAAAAGGGATACTGCACGGCTTGCTCCAGATCATGTCGATGCCCACATCATAATGATACTTTCCGCTGCATGTGACCTCTGGCGCTACCGTGGCCAATCGCTACAATTCCCGCATGACTTCCGATACCGCACGCTCCCATCCCGCCAGCACGCTGGAGCCGCAGCACGCCCTGCAACTGGCACAGCAGGCCTTCGCCATCGAGGCCGATGCGCTACGCGCCTGCAGCGACCGCCTGCTGCAGACCCAGGCCGGCGACGCCTTCGTCCAGGCCATGCGCACCATCCTGCAGGCCCAAGGCCGCGTGGTGGTGATGGGCATGGGCAAGAGCGGCCATGTCGGACGCAAGATCGCCGCCACGCTGGCCTCCACCGGCACGCCGGCGCTGTTCGTGCACCCGGCCGAAGCCAGCCATGGCGATCTCGGCATGGTGCGCGAAGTGGACGTGGTGCTGGCCATCAGCAACAGCGGCGAAAGCGACGAGCTGGCGCGCATCCTGCCGGTACTCAAGCGCCAGGGCGTGCCACTGATCGCCATGACCGGCGGCCTGCAGTCCAGCCTGGCCAGGCATGCCGATATCGTGCTCGACAGCAGCGTCGCCAAGGAAGCCTGCCCGCTTAACCTGGCCCCGACCGCCAGCACCACGGTGCAGATCGCGCTGGGTGATGCACTGGCCGTCGCCCTGCTCGATGCGCGCGGCTTCAAGGCGGAAGACTTTGCGCGCTCGCACCCCGGTGGCGCACTGGGCCGCCGCCTGCTGACTACCGTGGCCGACGTGATGCGACCCGGCGCCGAGGCCCCGGCCGTGCCCCCGGATGCCGACTTCGGCACCGTGATGCAGGAAATGAGCGCCAAGGGTCTCGGTGCCACGGTGGTGGTCGATGCCGATCGCAAGGTGATCGGCATCTTCACCGATGGCGACCTGCGCCGCCTGCTCACCGCCGGTACCGATGTGCGCCCGCTGCGCGCCGCCGACCTGATGCACCCGAACCCGCGCAG
>JAAYCV010000111.1 GCA_012729605.1 Ramlibacter sp.
CAATGCTCAGTGTTTCGCAACCGACCAGGCAGACCTTGCCCAGCTGGCGTGCCACCACCGCGGCGTGCGAGGTGCGCGCGCCGTTGCGCGTGAGCAGGCCGACCGAGGTTTCCAGTGCGGCGATGTCATGCGTTTCGGCATCGGGGCGCACCAGGATCACGCTGGCGCCTTCGGCGGCGCGCTGCTGGGCGCGTGCGGTATCGAGCGCGATCTCGCCGCTGCAGACACCGGAGCAGGCGCTGGCGGCCTGGCCGGCAGGCTGCGCCGGCGTACCGCTGTCATCGGCCAGATGGCTGGTGGCCAGGTCGTCCGGCTGCAGCGCGGCGGTGCGCTCAAGCGCGGTATCGGTATCGATCAGGCCTTCGGCGTGCAGATCCAGCGCGATGCGGGCGGTGGCCAGCGGCGTGCGCTTGCCGGAGCGCGCCTGCAGCAGGTGCAGCTCGCCTTCTTCCACGGTGAACTCGAAATCCTGCATGTCGGCAAAGATGTCTTCCAGCGCGTCAGTGGCCTGTTCCAGCGCCTGCCAGGCTTCCGGCAGCAGGTCGGCCATGACCTCGTGGCCATGCGCGTTGCGACGGCCGGAGACCACGTCCTCGCCCTGGGCGTTGGCTAGGAAGTCGATCCACAGCAGCGGCTCGCCGGTGCTCGGGTTGCGCGTGAAGCCGACGCCGGCACCGGAACGGCCACCGGCGTTGCCGAACACCATGCGCTGGATCGTCACGGCGGTACCCATGGCGGCATCGATGCCGTTCAGGCGGCGGTATTCGCGTGCCTTGTCGGCTTCCCACGAGGCAAATACCGCCTGCACTGCCTGCAGCAGCTGGGTGTGCACGTCCTGCGGGAAGGCGTGTCCGGCGTGCTGCTGGTAGAGCAGCAGAAAGCTCTGTGTCAGTTCGCGCAGCTCGCTGAAGTCCAGCTGGCGCTCGTCACGGCCCTGGGTCACGCGCTGCAGCTCGTTTTCGAACAGCGCGGCTGGCAGGCCTTCCACCACTTCGCCATAGCTGGCGACCAGGCGGCGGTAGGCGTCCCAGACTAGGCGCGGGTTCCCGGTCTGGCGCAGCAGGCCGGGCACGGTGGCATCGCACAGGCCGATGTTGAGCAGCGTTTCCATCATGCCGGGCATGGATACCGGCGCACCGGAGCGCACCGACACGATCAGCGGCTTGCGCGGATCGCCAAGCTTGAGGCCGGTGGCCTGTTCCAGCGCCGGCAGGCCGATCTCGCGCAGCGGTGTCTGGTACTGCTTGCGGTGGTGGGCAAAGTAGGTGCCGACGACCAGCGCCGCCGGTACCGGCAGGCCGGCCTGCGCCATGCGCAGCAGGTTGAAGGCCTTGGAGCCCATGCTGTCGCGGCCGGCGTCTTCGGCCAGGCTGTGTTCCAGCGTGCGGGAGGAATCGATCAGGTAGAAATGGTCAGGCCAGACGGTGGCCTGGGTGCTCAGGGGGGCGTTCATGCGTGGACTCCGGATTTCTCGAATGCCATCTGGCGCAGGGCGTAACCGGTCGCGACCAGCGCGTCGGAGGCCTTTTCCAGCGTGGTGGCCAGCTCGGTGGCCAGCTGCATCGCGGCAGGCTGGTCATGCAGCGTGATGACGATGGTGCGGCGCGCTTCGCGCAGCAGTTCGTCGCAGGTGCGCTCGGCGCGCAGCATGCGCCACAGGGTTTCCAGGAACACATCGCTGTCGCGGCTGTCCAGCTCCGGGTCCAGCAGGCGGCCAATCTCGATCGCCTTGACCAGATCCTGGATCGCTGCCAGCGTGGTGTCGGCCAGCTTGCCGACGGTGGCCTGCACGGCGGCCGGCAGCGGTGCCGGATGCAGCTGCACCAGGGTCCAGAGGAAGGCAGTTTCTTCCAGTGCGTCGGCCACGTCATCGGCCTGCAGCAGCAGCTGCACCACCGGCTTCCAGCGCGGCTGGCGCTCGGCGCGCTGGCGCGCCTGCACCACCAGGCCGTCGGCGCGATGCTCCCAGCGCTTGATGCGCGCCACCAGCTGGCTGCTGTCTTCCTCGCCTTGCGCGATCAGGTCGCACACGGTCTGCGCCAGCGCGTGGCAGTAGGCGGCATGTTCCGCCATCAGGTCGAATTCCAGATGGTGCTGGGCCAATGCGCGGCCCATCAGCAGGCGTGCCTTGTCCTCGATCACCGCCTGCGGCTGCTGTTCCAGCATCAGTGCGGTACACATGCGCATCAGCTCCAGCAGGAACTGGCGCGCGCCGGTTTCACCCAGCACGGTGTCGAGGCGGTCACCAAAGCGGAAGGCATCGCTGCCGACGGCTTCCATGGTGCTGTAGACCAGCTGCTCGCCGCCGGACATCAGCCAGCCCATGTGGCCATGGCCACGCGAGGAGGCGCGCTCCAGCAGGTCCACCGCCGTCGCCTTGTTGACAAACATCTGCAGGCGCTTGCGTGCGCGGTTCCAGTCGATCACGAACACGATGCGTGCCGCGACGTCTTCCAGGCCCTGCTCGAGTGCGGCATCGTCTTCGGCGTGCAGCGTGGCCTGGCCCACGGTATAGGGCTTGTTCTCGTTCATGCCCGGCGTCATCACCGATTCCGCCACTTCCCAGCTGAAACCGGCCTGTTCCAGCAGGCGCTGGAAGAACTTGAAGCGGATCACGTGCAGCTCGGAGTAGGTCAGGCGGATGCTGCGGCCTTCGACCGTGATCACCAGCACGTGGGCATCGTTGGTGCCGATGTCGTTCTGGATCAGCAGGCGCTCGCCGTCCCGCGTGACGGCGGTGTCCAGGCCCGGGTGGCCGAACTTGAGCGGCGCCGTGCGGTTCAGGCCGCGCATGAAGGCGCGCACCAGCGGGCGGTCTTCCGGCTGGATATGCCAGACGTGGGCGCCGTCCAGGTTCTCGGTGGCGATCGCGCTGGCCAGGCCGTTGATCTGCTTGTGCAGGTCCATCACCAGCAGGTGGAAGCTGTCGCCGGAGCTGCGGTCGCCATGCGTCAGGCTGTTCAGGTTGGCGGCGCTCAGACCTTCGTCGTCATGGCGCGATGTCAGCCAGTCATGCCAGTGTTCGCGGCGCTTGCGGAAGGACTCGGCATCGGCCACCATGCCGCCGTCGGTGATCGGGCGGGCCATGGTTTCCAGGTCAGCGTCCAGCGCCTGCAGCAGCTGCGCCATGTTGGGCAGCACCAGCAGCTGGTCGTCCATGTAGGCGTGGCGTACCAGATCCTGCGTCCAGCCGGTCTGGCCAAGGCCGGCACGCGCCAGTTCCTGGCTCCAGTTGATATTCGAGTCATCGGCCGTCAGGGCATGGCGCGAGGCGGCCTGCAACAGCGAGAGATAGAGCTTGAGCCGGTCATTGGCTGCCAGGGCAGCGGTGATCCAGGCGGGCATCAGCAGCGACTGCTGGCCGAGGGAGGCAACGGCTTTGTCTTTTTGCAAGGCGGGTGTCCTGTCTGTGAAAAGAGGGCAGCCGCTTGCATGGACGCGAAGCTGCCCGGGC
Source organism: Ramlibacter sp. (assembly GCA_012729605.1). GTDB lineage: Bacteria > Pseudomonadota > Gammaproteobacteria > Burkholderiales > Burkholderiaceae_C > Brachymonas > Brachymonas wangyanguii. The sequence goes on from JAAYCV010000111.1 coordinate 3,455, forward strand.
GCTGCAAGCATTGTCCCGGGCCAGCATGAAAGTTCCGTGTCACGCCGGTGACATGGAGCGGGCCGGCTCGCGTGGGCCGGCCGTCGTTGGGCAGATTACTGCTTGAAGGCCTCGATCGTGGCCAGGATGCGCACGCTCTTGGGCATGCCAAAGTCCACGCCGTAGTTCATGCCCCACTGGGTGCGGTCGATTTCGGCTACGAAATCGCCACCGCAGGCTTCGGTCTTGGCCATCGGGTTGGGGTAGCAGTTGAACTGGTTGGCGTTGAAGGTGATCGGGTGGGTCTGGCCCAGCAGCGTCAGCTTGCCGGTCACGGCCTTGACCTTGTCGCCATCAAAAATGAAGTTGTCGGACACGAAACGGATGTCCGGGTGCTTCTCGGCGGCAAACAGGTCGTCGCTCTTCAGGTGGTCGTCAAAGGCCTTGGTGCCGGTGTTGATCGATGCCGCCTTGAAGGTGATGTCGATCTTGCCGGTCTTGCGGCGCTGGTCGAATTCCACCGTGCCGGACTTCTCGTCAAAACGGCCACGGTTCACCGAAGCGCCAAAATGGCCGATCTCGAACGTGGTGAAAGTGTGCATCGGGTCGATCGCGTAGGTAGCGGCCTGGGCCGGTGCAGTTGCGAGCAGGGGCAGGGCAGCCACGGCGGCCAGGGTGAGCAGTTTTTGCATGGGAATCTCCAGAGGGAATCAGGGGGACTGTGGGACTGTGAATAGAAATTGATTTCGTTTACTTTAACAACTGATGTGACGTAAATCACGCAACAGTCGTGTGTAAACGTAACTATTGGCGCCTGGCCGACAGTGCTAATACCCGGCCTCCGGGAGTAGCGCGGCTGTCATGGCCGGCACTTGTGCAGCGACTACAATGGCTTACATTGCACCCATGCCGGGTGCCAGTCCACGCCCATGAAAATCCTGATTTGTAACGACGACGGCTACCAGGCCACCGGCATCGAGGCCTTGCACGATGCCTTGCGCGACCTGGCGGATGTCGAGGTCATCGCCCCCGAATACAACAACAGCGCCAAGTCCAACGCGCTGACGCTGCATTCGCCGCTGTACGTGCAGCGCGCCGCCAATGGCTTCCGCTACATCAACGGCACGCCGGCCGACTGCGTGCATATCGCGCTTACCGGCCTGCTGGATGACCCGCCGGACCTGATCGTTTCCGGCATCAACAACGGTGCCAACATGGGCGACGACACTATCTATTCCGGCACCGTCGGCGCGGCGATGGAAGGCTATCTGTTCGGCATCCCGGCGATCGCGTTCTCGCAGGTCGAGCGCGGCTGGGGCCATCTCGATGCCGCGGCGCAGGCCGCGCGCCGGCTGGTGCAGCACATGATGCAGTTCCTGCCGGAAAAGCCCGGCACGGCTGATCCCTGGCTGCTCAACGTCAACATCCCCAACCTGCCGCTGGACGAGTTGAAGGGCTTCCGCCTGTCCCGCCTGGGTCGCCGCCATTCGGCCGAGAGCGTGATCGTGCAGCAGAACCCGCGCGGCGAGACCATGTACTGGATCGGTGCTGCCGGTGCCGCCAAGGACGATGCCGAAGGCACCGATTTCCACGCCACCACGCAAGGCCATATCGCCATCACGCCGCTCAAGGTGGACCTGACCGACCATGGCGCGCTGGGCTACTGGGCGCAGGCCTTTGCCGTGGGCGGACCGAAGCTGCACGATGGGGAGGGCGGCTAAAGTGGCTCGCCCGACTTTTCCGGCGCGCAACCAGTGGAATCCGGAAGCGCCGTCACCGGCAGCCTCCAGCCGTCCGGCAGCGCGGCTGCCGCTGGGCACTGGCCCGCTGGTGCCGACCCTGCCGCTGGATGCCACGCCACAGGAGCTGGCTGCGGCGCGCCAGGCGCTGGCGGCACGCCGCCCGGCCCAGCCGCTCATGCCGCACATCGTCCAGGTGAACCGCCCCGGCACCGTCGGCAGTTCCGGTACCGGTAATGCGGCGGCGATGCGCGCCCACATGGTGCAATCGCTGCAGCAATCCGGTCTGCACGATGGCCGTGTGGCGCAGGCGCTGCTGGCAGTGGAGCGCCACTGCTTTGTCGATAGCGCGCTGTTCACCCAGGCCTATCTGGACACCAGCCTGCCGATCGGCCTGCAACAGACGATTTCCAAGCCGAGCGTGGTGGCGCGCATGATCGAACTGCTGCTGGCCAGCCCGGCGATGCGCGAGCAGGGGCCGCAGGCGCGACTCGGCCGTGTGCTCGAAATCGGCACCGGCTGCGGCTACCAGGCCTGCGTGCTCGGCCAGGTCGCGACCGAGGTCTACAGCATCGAGCGACTCAAGGGCCTGCACGAGAAGGCGCGCGCCAACCTGCGCCCGTTCCGCATCCCGAATGTGCACCTGATCCTGGGCGATGGCATGATCGGTTACCCGTCCGGCGCACCCTATGCCGGCATCATTGCCGCTGCCGGTGGCGAGCATATCCCGCAGGCCTGGGTCGACCAGCTGGCGATGGGCGGACGCATTGTGGCGCCGGCCGCCATGGGCACCGGCCAGCAGGTGCTGGTGGTGCTGGACAAGACTGCTAACGGTTTGCAACAGGCTTTACTCGAACCAGTACTTTTTGTTCCCTTAAAATCGGGCATGGCCTGAATGCTGCGGCATCCGGGCTGTTCCGCCATTTCCTGTCCCGCCCTGCACCTGTCGATCCCTTTCCGGGCGGGATCATTCTGCTAGCTGTTACAAGGATTTTCCGCATGACCCGCACTTCAGCCCTTGCCCCCGACACCTGGCGCCACGCGCTGCGCATCACGGTGTGTGCTGGCATGGTGGCCCTGATTGCTGCCTGTGGCTCTTCTCCGCGAGCGCCTGTCGAAAACCGTTCCACGGGTGGCATCGTCCGTGTTGATCCGGCCACGCTGCCCGGTTACGAATTCCGCAACCAGCCCGGCTACTACTCGGTGCAGCCCGGCGACACCATCTACGGCATTGCCCGTACCCATGGCCGCAGCCCGCTCGACATCATGAGCTGGAACACCGCCTGGGTGCCGAACCCCAACCTGATCGAAGTCGGCCAGGTGCTGCGCGTGGATCCGCCGGCCGGCAGTGCGCCGGTGGTGACCAGCACGCCGCGCCGTCCGGCTGCCACGTCGGCGCCCAGCCGCCCGTCCGCCACCAGCACGGCAACTGCCGCAGCGGGCGAGATCGCGCTGTCCTGGCCCACGCAAAGCCGCAGCATCGTCACGCCGTTCGATTCCGTGAAGAACAAGGGCATCGGCATTGGCGGCAAGCAGGGCGATCCGGTGATGGCCGCTGCTGACGGCCAGGTGATCTACGCCGGCTCCGGCCTGCGCGGCTATGGCAACCTGGCCATCGTGCAGCACAACAAGACCTACCTGACGGTCTACGCCCACAACAGCAAGCTGCTGGTGCGCGAGAACCAGAACGTGAAGAAAGGCCAGACGATTGCTGAAATGGGCAATACCGATGCCGATCGCGTCAAGCTGCACTTCGAGGTGCGCCGCAACGGCCAGTCGGTCAACCCGACCAGCTATCTGCGTTGATCGCACCAGCGCCTGATCGCGCCTGACCCGCATCGCTTCTTGTGCCTGGCGCAAGAAGCGATTTTTGTTGCTAGCATGCTGCCCATGGAAACCTCCCAACTCCCCGAATCCCCCGAAGCCTCCCAGGAACACGATGCCATCACGCGGCTGCGCGACCAGTTTGGTCCGCCGCCCGAAGGCGTGCAGCCCGACTGGCTGCTGGTACACGCCATGGACCTGGACGCCAAGGGCGTGGCGCGCCGCGATGACGGCAAGGTGATCTTTATCGATGGTGCATTGCCTTACGAATGGGTCAGCGCCACCAGCCACCGCAAGAAGAACAACTGGGAAGCCGCCACGCTGACCCGGATCCACAAGGAATCGCCGCAGCGCGCGCGCCCGGCTTGTCCGCACTTTGGCCTGCATGCCGGTGCCTGCGGCGGCTGCAAGATGCAGCATCTGGATCCGGCGGCGCAGGTGGCGATGAAGCAGCGCGTGCTGGAAGACAACCTCTGGCATCTGGGCAAGTGCACCGCCGGTCAGCTGCTGCGCCCGATCCACGGTCCGGATTGGGGCTACCGCTGGCGCGCGCGCCTGTCGGTGCGCCATGTGGTCAAGAAGGGCCAGGTGCTGATCGGCTTCCACGAACGCAAGAGCCGCTACATTGCCGACATGCAGAGCTGCGCCGTGCTGCCGCGCCATGTCAGTGATCTGCTGCTGCCGCTGCGCGCGCTGATTGCCAGCATTGATGCGCGCGACACCTGCCCGCAGATTGAGCTGGCCTGTGGCGACCATGTCACGGCACTGGTGCTGCGCCATCTGGAGCCGCTGAGTCAGGGCGATCTGGACAAGCTGCACGCCTTTGCCGCCGAACATCCGGGCGTGCAGTGGTGGCTGCAGCCCAAGGGGCCGGACACGGTGCACTGCATCAGTACCGATTCGCCACAGCTCTCGTACAGCCTGCCGCAGTTTGGCATCACCATGCCGTTCCGTCCGACCGATTTCACCCAGGTCAACCCGCATATCAACCGCGTGCTGGTGAGCCAGGCGCTGCAGTGGCTGCAGGTGCAGCCCGATGAGCGCGTGATCGACTGGTTCTGTGGCCTGGGCAACTTCACGCTGCCGCTGGCGACGCAGGCGCGCGAGGTGTTCGGCATCGAGGGCAGCGAGGCGCTGGTGGCACGTTCGCGCGAGAACTATGCTGCCAACAACCCGAACGCCCATGGCCGCACGCTGGCGCCGACGCAGTTCGTGGCGCGCAACCTGTTCGAGATGACGCCGGAGATGCTGGTAGCCGACGGTGCTGCCGACAAGTGGCTGGTCGATCCGCCTCGCGAGGGCGCGTTTGCGCTGTCCAAGGCGCTGGCCGATATCCACCAGCAGCGCATCGGCCAGGCCGACGAGGGGGCTTATGTCGCTCCGGCCGACTGGCAGCCGCCGCGCCGTATCGTCTACGTCAGCTGCAACCCGGCTACGCTGGCGCGCGATGCCGGCCTGCTGGTGCACCAGGCCGGCTATCGCCTGCGTGCAGCGGGCGTGGTCAACATGTTCCCGCACACGGCGCACGTGGAAAGCATGGCGGTGTTTGAGCGCGATGATGCGCGCTGGGGGCTGGCGCAGTAAGTGCTAGGGATCCGACCAGTCTGGATCGTTACAG
>JAAYCV010000112.1 GCA_012729605.1 Ramlibacter sp.
CTGCTGGCCTTTGGCATGTACGACGAGGTTTTGCCGAAGCAGAACGGCGCACCGCTGCGCCTGGTGGTGCCGTGGAAATACGGCTTCAAGAGCGCGAAGTCACTGGTGCGTATCCGCCTGACCGAAGCGATGCCGGTATCGGCCTGGATGCGGGCAGTGCCGCGCGAATACGGCTTTTATGCCAACGTCAACCCGCAGGTGGCGCACCCGCGCTGGAGCCAGGCGAACGAGCGCCGCATCGGTGACAGCCTGCGCAGCCCGCGTCGTCCGACGGAGCTGTTCAACGGCTATGGCGAACAGGTGGCCAGCCTGTACCAGGGCATGGATCTGGCTACGCATTACTGATAATCCGCCCAGTGGGGCGCAACGGGAAACACGATGGAATCGCTGAAACGACTGCTGGTACAAGCCTGGATGAAACCGCTAGTGTGGCTGTTGTGCCTGTTGCCACTGGCCTGGCTCTGGTGGCAGGCCAGTACCGGCGCGTACGTGAACCCGGAAGAGGCGCTGGTACGCGGCGCCGGAGACTGGGCCTTGCGCATGCTGTGCCTGACGCTGGCGGTGACACCGGTGCGCGTGACCTTCCAATTGCCGCAGCTGCTGCGCTTCCGCCGCGTGTTGGGCCTGTCGGTGTTCCTCTATGCCAGCGTGCACCTGCTGCTCTATGTCTGGCTGCAGATGGGCTTCAACCTGTCCGAGCTGCTGGCCGATGTGGCGGACCGCGCCTTCATCCTGATGGGCGTGCTGGCCTATGCCTTGCTGCTGCCGCTGGCCCTGACCTCGAACAATGCCGCGATCCGCCGCATGCGGGGGGCCAACTGGCAGGCCTTGCACCGGCTGGTGTACCTGGTGGCCGGATTTGCCATCGTGCACTTTCTCTGGATGCGCGGCACCAAGAACGATGTGCTGGAGGTCTGGATCTACGCGCTGATCCTGACCGCGTTGATGGCCTGGCGACTCTGGCACTGGAACCGGGGCTCATCGGGAGGCTCTTGTAGCCACTGAGCGCAGATGCAAAGGGCTGCCCATCGGCAGCCCTTTCCTTTGCCTGGGAGCCAGGCAGGGCGGTGCTTACAGCAGGCGCTCGCGCTGGTAGATCTCCTTGACCGATTCGCGTGGTGCCACCAGGTGCGGCTGGCCGTCGGCGATCAGCACTTCGGCGGCGCGGCCGCGGCTGTTGTAGGTGCTGGACATGCTCATGCAGTAGGCACCGGCAGACAGCACGGCGAGCAGGTCACCGGGCTGCACGGCAAGTTCGCGGTCGCGGCCCAGCCAGTCACCGCTTTCGCAGATCGGGCCGACCACGTCATAGCTGGCCGGGCTGGCATCGGATTGCTGCACCGGTACGATCTGGTGGAAGGCCTCGTACATGGCGGGACGTGGCAGGTCATTCATGGCGGCATCGACGATGCAGAAGTTCTTTTCTTCGCCATCTTTCAGGTAGAGCACCTCGGTCAGGCAGATGCCGGCGTTGCCGACCAGCGAGCGACCCGGTTCGATCATCAGCTTGCGCTGGCCCAGGCCGCGGGCGTCCATGCGCGCCAGCAGCTGCTGCCAGAGCGCATCGGCAGACGGCGGTTGCTCGTCGGTGTAGGTGATGCCCAGGCCACCGCCGAAATCGAAATGCTCCAGCGGGATGCCGGCGGCCTCGATCTGCTGGAACAGGTCCAGCATGCGTTCCATGGCATCCAGGTAGGGATCCATCTCGGTGATCTGCGAGCCGATATGGCAGTCGATGCCGACCACGCGCAGGCCGGGCAGGCTGGCAGCGTGCTGGTAGGCCTGCAGCGCCTGCTCGTGCGCGATGCCGAACTTGTTGCCCTTGAGACCGGTGGAGATGTACGGATGGGTCCTGGCGTCGACGTTGGGATTGACGCGGATGCTGATCGGGGCGCGCAGGCCCATGCCGGCAGCGACTTCAGACAACACGTCGAGTTCGGGCAGGCTTTCGACGTTGAAGCAGCCGATGCCGGCCTGCAGCGCCTGGCGCATTTCGGCGCGTGTCTTGCCGACGCCGGAGAAGATGATCTTGGCCGGATCGCCGCCAGCGGCCAGCGCGCGTTCCAGCTCGCCGCCGGAGACGATGTCGAAACCGCAGCCGGCCTGGGCAAACACCTGCAGCACGGCCAGCGTGGAGTTGGCCTTCATGGCGTAGCAGATCTGGGCGTTGCGGCCGGCGAAGCCGCGCTGGTAGGCGGCCAGTGCATGCAGCATGGCGGCCTTGGAGTAGACGAACAGCGGGGTCGCGTGTTCGCGTGCCAGATCGGCAACGGAGACGCCGTCAACCGTCAGGGCGCCGGCCGCATCACGGGCCAGGAAAGGGGATCCGGGGAGGGAGGTCATGGTCAGGAGAGACGTTGCCAGCCGCTTTACAGGCCGGGAGTGGAGGGAATGGTGTTGCGGATGCGGGCGTCAGCGGCAGGAACCGGTGGCGGTGCAGGCGGCGTGGCGTCAGGGGCACTGTCTGCCGGGGCGCGTTTCAGGCCCGGAATGATCAGCTCATGCAGGCGTGCGCGCTGCGCTGCCTCGGGCCCGCTGGGCAGGTAGAGGTCGCCGGTCTGGCCGCAGGCCGATAGCACTGCTGCGCTCAAGGGCAACAGGGCGATGCGTACAATGTTTCGGACTTTCACCATAGCTGGAATTGTAATGACTGACCTGGAATATCTTGAGGCTGCCGAACAGGTATTGCGCCGTGTCGAAACCTGCTGCGACCGTATCAACGACGAGACCGATGCCGATATCGACAACCAGCGCGTGGGCGGCATGATCACGCTGGTGTTTCCGAACCGCAGCCAGATCGTGATCAACCTGCAGAAACCGCTGCATGAAATCTGGATGGCGGCCAAGGCGGGCGGCTACCACTATACCTTTGATGGCCAGAGCTGGCAGGACACCAAGGGCAACGGCGAGTTCTTTGCCCACCTGAGCCAGCTGGCCAGCGAACAGTCCGGCCTGCCGCTGCAGTTTGCCTGATCCCTGAAAACCGGAAGCGGCAGGGGATACCTGCCGCTGTCATGGTTTAGTTGCCGCCGAACGGGTCGGTGGAGTGGGCGCCGACGTTGTCGGCAGGAGCCGGAGCGGTATCGGTACCGGCAGCGGGGCTTGTGCTGCCACCACTGCGTCTGGCCGGTGCCGTGCTGCTGTAGTTGCTGGCGACACCAATGCGGGCAATGCCACGACCACCGGCGTATTCGGTATAGACCCAGTCGCCCTCGCGCGTCACGCCTTCGGGCGGATTCGGCGCCTTGGCCAGCGGTACCCCCTTGAGCGCGACCTTCATGTAGTCGATCCAGATCGGCAGGCTCAGCCCGCCGCCGGTCTCGCGGTCACCCAGGTTGCGCGGTGTGTCGAAACCCATCCAGACCACGGCGGTGCGGGTCGGCTGGAAGCCGGCAAACCAGGCATCCTTGGAATCGTTGGTGGTACCCGTCTTGCCGAACAGGTCACGGCGACCCAGCTGGGCGCTGGCCTTGGCAGCGGTGCCGGTGGTGGTGACTTCATTCATCAGGCTGTTCATGATGAAGGCGTTGCGAGCCGGAATCACGCGGCGCTGTTCGGTCAGTTCGGCCGGCTGCACCTCGGACAGCACATTGCCGCGCTGGTCCTTGATCAGCGAGATCACGTAGGGGCTGACCGCGTGGCCGCCGTTGGCAAACACCGACATGCCGACTGCCATTTCCAGCGGCGTGGTGGTGTTGGCGCCCAGTGCCATCGTCAGGTAAGGCGGCGTGCGATCGGCCGGGAAGCCGAAGCGGCCGACCCAGTCCTGCGTCTTTTGCGTGCCGACTGACTGCAGGATGCGGATGGAAATCATGTTGCGCGATTTGGCCAGTGCCTGGCGAACCGTCAGCGGCGGGCCGAAGCGGCCGTCGTAGTTCTTGGGCGACCAGGGCTTGCCACCGGTCACGCTGGAATCGAACACCAGTTCGGAATCGCTCACCAGGGTACTCGGCATGATGCCTTCTTCCAGGCCGGCTGAGTAGATGAAGGGCTTGAAGCTGGAGCCGGGCTGGCGGAAGGCCTGGGTCACGTGGTTGAACTTGCTCTTGTTGAAGTCGAAGCCGCCGACCAGCGCCTTGATGGCGCCGGTTTGTGGATCGAGGGAAACCAGCGAGGCCTCCACTTCAGGCAGTTGGCGGATGCTCCAGGCGCCCTTGTTCTCGACCACGCGCACGATGGCGCCCGGACGGATCTTCTGCTTGTCATTGGCCTTGTTCGACAGCGAGAAGCTGACGAAGCGCAGACCGTTGCCGGTAATGCTGATGTCCTCGTTGTCGCTGCGGCGCACCACCACCTTGCGCGGCGAGGCCTCGGTGACTACGGCGGCCTTCATCTCGCCGGCATCGGGGTATTCGACCAGCGCGTCGGAGATCGCTTCCTCGACCAGGTCCGGATCGGTCGGCAGGGTGATGAAGTGTTCGGGGCCGCGGTAGCTGCGGCGCGCGTCGTAGTTCAGGATGCCGGTACGCACGGCCTTGTAGGCAGCGTGCTGCTCTTCGGTGGAGATGGTGGTGTAGACGTTCAGGCCACGCGTGTAGGTGTCGGCACCGTACTGGTCGTAGATCAGCTGGCGTACCATTTCACCGACATACTCGGCGTGCACGTTCTCCCCATAGGTGGCGCGCTGCAGCACCAGCTCGGTGTTCTTGGCGGCTTCGGCCTGCTGCGGCGTGATGAAGCCGGTCTCGACCATGCGGTCCAGGATGTAGACCTGGCGGATGCGCGCACGGCTCGGGTTCACGATCGGGTTGTAGAGCGAGGGGGCCTTGGGCAAGCCGGCCAGCATGGCGGCTTCGGCCAGGTTGATCTGCTGCAGCGGCTTGCCGAAATAGGCTTCGGAGGCGGCGGCAAAGCCATAGGCGCGGTTGCCCAGGAAGATCTGGTTCATGTAGATCTCGAGGATCTGGTCCTTGCTCAGGTTCCGCTCCAGCTTGAACGCCAGCATCATCTCGTAGATCTTGCGCGTGAAGGTCTTTTCGGACGACAGATAGACGTTGCGCGCCACCTGCATGGTGATGGTGGAAGCACCCTGGCTGCGCGCCTTGCTGAAGTTGGCCATGCCGGCGCGCATCACGCCGACATAGTCGATGCCGTTGTGCTCGTAGAAGCGCGCATCCTCGATGGCCAGCACGGCATTCTTCATGATGGCCGGAATTTCGTCGAACGGCACGTAACTGCGGCGTTCTTCACCGAATTCGTTGATCAGATTACCTTCGGACGAATAGATGCGCAGCGGCAGCTTGGGCTGGTAGTTCTGCAGGCTGGAGACGTCTGGCAGATTGGGATAGGCCACCGACAAGGCCACGGCGGCCAGCAGGGCGACGGTGGCGGCACCGGCGACGATCAGGCCGATCAGCCACAGGAACAGGCGGACCAGCCAGTGGCGTTTCTGCCTGGGCGGCTGGGCAGGGGTCTGGGAAGAATCGTTGGATTGGCTCATGGCGTACACGGTTGCGGACATGGACGGACTGCAGGCGCAGCACCCCCTTGCCCCAAAAAAGTCATCCCGCATTGTGCATCAAGGCGGTGCCTGCGGGTACATCCGGTGTGGCAAAGGCTGTAACAAGGCTGTATGGCGGGATCGTGCCATAGGGCGATGGAAATGCATGAATTAATACTAAAATACTCAATCATGCGACATTCCTTTTTCTTTTCCTGGCCTTTGGCAGGTCGTCGTGCAGCGGCTGATGTCGGACTCGACTGGGCCGATGATGGCCTACGGCTGATACAGCTGAGCGCCGATGGAGCGCTAGTTCAGGCGCAGCTGGCGTGGCCGAGCACTGGTGTGCCACTGGACGGTGCTGGCGTGCAGCTGCTGGCAGAAAGCCTGCAGCAGCTCTGGCAGCAGGCGGGCGTGAGGCAGCGCCGAGTACGTGCAGCCCTGCCGGAGAGCATGTTGCAGCGACGCAGTCTGCGCCTGCCGGCCGGTCTGGATGATGCCGAACTGGAAGCACTGGTGCAGGCCGAGTGGCAGCGCCAGGCCGGTGCCGATGCGATGGCGCTGCCGGCACTGGATTTCCGCTGCCTGCCGGCGGAAACGGGTGCGACGCGGCAGGAGGTGCTGGCGGTGGCGGCAGATGGGCAGCGGCTGGAGCAGCTGCAACAGGCGGTGCGTGTGGCGGGATTGCAACTGTTATCGGTCGATGCGGCCTTGCACGCGGCGCACCGGGCGGCCTTGCGCTGCCTGCAGCGGCAGCTAGCCGGGCTGCAATTGCTGGTGCTGCATGCGGGATCGGGCCAGCTATGCCTGCAGATCCTGCAGCAGGGGCGGCCGTGGTGGCGGTATCAGCTGCCGGAAAAGCGTGCGGCGGCTGGCCAGGACTGGCTGGCGCTGGTGCCGGAATTGTTGTCGGCGCTGCCCGATCCGGGTTGGCTGCTGGCGGCGGAGGCCTGGGTCGCAGGCGTGGGAGCGGATGCGGAACTGGTATCGGCGACCTTGCAGGCACAGACTGGCCGGCCATGGCGCTGCCTGGAGCCTGCGCCCGGCATGACGGCCGGCATGCTGGTTGCCTGTGGTCTGGCCTGGCAGCAGGAGGGTGCATGGACGCGCTGAATTTCCTGCCCTGGCGTGCACAGGCACGGCAGCGGCGCTTGCGCCATTGGCAGCTGGGACTGGCGGTGGCCGTGCTGGGCGCGCTGGTGGCGAGTGGCGTGGTGTATCTGGGACTGCAGCAGGAGGTGCAGGCCGAACAGGCGCGTCTGGCGCAAGAGCGGCAACAATTGCAGCAGGCACAGGCGGCGATGCAGCAGCTACGTACCGAGGAGGCGGCGCTGCGGCAGCTGCAGCAGCAATGGCGCTGGAGCCAGGCCTTGCAGCCGTTGCGGGACTGGCCGGCGACGCTGATGCAATGGCTGGCAAGCGGCTTCCCTGCTGGCGTGCAGCTGCAACAGCTGGAATGGCAGGAGGCGGGCTGGACGCTGCAGGGCCAGGCCGCCAGCGCCGATGCCGTAATGGCGTTGACCGATGCCGTGACTGAAGCCGGGCTCGACGGGCGTCTGCTGCAGAAAGAGCATGCGCTGATGCCGGGGCAGGCCGCCACCGGTGCCTTGCTGTTGCGCTGGGAGTGGGGTGCCAGCATGGTGCCTGATCTGCGACCACTGCCGGCGGCGATGCCTGCCGGTGCAGCGGCCTCGGCTGCCGTGGAGGATGCGCCATGAGCCGCCTGAGGGTCATCGATTGGGCCGGCTTGCGCTCGCGTGCGCCACAGGACTGGCCCTGGCAGCTGCGTCTGCTGTCCTGCCTGCTGGCGGCGATGCTGGCGGGTGGACTGGCCTGGCTGCTGCTGTTGCAGCCGCTGGAACAGCAGCGACAGGAAGCGCTGCAGCAGCAGGCCAGCGTGCGGCAGCAGCAGGCGCTCTTGCAGCAGCAATTGCAGCGCCAGCCCGAGCTCGTCCGGATCCGGCAGCAGCTGGCCGGGCTGCAGGAACAGTTGCAGCGCGAGCTGCCGCAGGACTGGCAGGAACCGGTCTGGCAGGCGCGGCTGCAATTTGCCGTGCCGGGGTTGCAGGTGCGGCGCTTCAAGCCGATGAAGCCGAAACGGCTCGAGGGCGGTCTGATGGAACAGCCGGTGGAGCTGGAGTGCAGCGGCAGTTTTGCCGCGATGCAGGCGCTGGCGGTGGCGCTGTCGCAACTGGAGCCGGTCACGCTGGTGCGGCGCTGGCAGCTGACCGCGGAGACGCGCAAGGGGAAATCAGTCACAGGCGAGTTGCGGCTGAAGGCGCGCATTGTCGGCTACCGGCTGGCCAATGCGCAGGAACAGGCACAAGGCAAGCGCGGCAAAGGCAGGCGCAGCCAGGGAGAGGCAGCATGAAAGTGATGCAGACAGGATGGAGTGGGGCGCTGCTGGTGTTGTGCCTGCAGGGCTGTGGCGAACCGGTGGCCGGGGAGTTGCCACAGTTGCCGGCCAGCACAGGCATGGTGGCGGGTGGCTTGGCGGCGCAGGAGCCGGAGCAGCAATATGCCGAATTGCTGCAGGCCGGGCCGGCCACGACGGAGCCGGAGGCCATGCACCCGATAGCCGGGCGCGATCCGTTTCAGCCGCTGGCGGGCAGTGCGGCGGCGCTATCCGTTGATCCGCAACAGATGCCGCTGGAGCAGATGCGCTACCAGGGCTGGATGCAGCAGGAGGCGCAGCGGGTGGCGCTGGTGCGGGCAGGCGGCCAGCTGTTGCTGGTGCACTCAGGCGAAGCGCTGGGCGCGGAGCGGGGCCGGGTGCTGTCCATGGACGATACGCAGCTGTTGCTGCGCCTGCCGGATGCCACTGGCGTACAGCGGCTGGCGTTGCAGGAGGGCCAGCCATGAGCGTGCACCTGATCCGTGGCTGGCTGCTGGCATGGCTGCTCTGGCCGGCGCTGGTGGGGGCACAGGCCCTGCAACCGGCACCGGCCATGCCGCCCCCGCAGACTGGCGCACTGGTAGCGACGGCGGGTGATGCCGTGATTCCGCCGCAGCGTCTGGCCACCGTGCTGCCGGGAACGGCGACAGCAGCAGCGGTGACTTCTGCCGAGTCGTTGAAGCCGACAGCGGTGCAGGCTGGCAGCGGGGCCAGCCGCTACGCCCAGCCGGGAGCGCCTGTCCCGCGCAACCCGGCACGCTACCGGGGCAAGCGCCTGTCGCTGCAGTTCCAGGACATCGAGGTGCGTGCGCTGCTGCAGGTGCTGGCCGATTTCACCGGCATCAATATCGTTGCGGCCGATAGCGTGCAGGGGCGCATGAGCCTGCGGCTGAAGGAGGTGCCCTGGGAGCAGGCGCTGGAGGTGATCCTGCAGACGCGCGGGCTGGCGATGCAGCGCAATGGCCAGGTGATCTGGGTGGCGCCGCAGCAGGAACTGGCCAGTTTGCAACAGCAGGCGCAATCCGCACCGGCTGACGGCGTGCTGGAATCGCGCAGCTACCGGCTCAACTATGCGCGCGCCGGTGAGCTGGCGCAGCAGGTGCATGGCGGGGGTGGCCAGGCCGCGCGCCTGCTGAGTGCGCGTGGTTCGGCCTTTGCCGATGCGCGCACCAACCAGCTGGTGGTGCAGGATGTGGCGGCGGTGCAGGCGCAGATCCAGCAGCTGATCGAACAGCTGGATATCCCGGTGCGGCAGGTGATGATCGAGGCGCGCATTGTCGAGGCGGGCGAGAACTGGGGCCAGTCGCTGGGCGCGCGGCTGTCGGTGCTGGGGCAGCCGAATGGGGCCTCGGGCATGGACCTGGGCGATGGCCGCCGGCTCGGCGTGGCCTCGGTGCCGGGGCAGGCGGCGACACCGCTGTACCAGTTGCCGGCGCTGGGGCAGAACGGCTTTGCCCCGGCCGCGCTGGGCCTGTCGCTGTTCAGTGCCGGTGCCTCGCGTTTTGTCACGCTGGAAATCTCGGCGCTGCAGGCCGATGGCAAGGGCAAGCTGGTGTCCAGCCCGCGTGTGGTGACGGCGGATCAGACGCGCGCGCTGATCGAGCAGGGTACCGAGTTGCCCTACCAGGTGGCGACGGCCAGCGGTGCGACTTCGCTGGCGTTCCGCAAGGCCAACCTGAAGCTGGAGGTGACGCCGCAGATCACGCCCGAAGGCCAGATCGTGCTGGATCTGGACGTGAACAAGGATTCGGTCGGGCGCACCACGCTGAACGGCTTTGCCATTGACACCAAGCATATCCAGACCAATGTGCTGGTGGAAAACGGCGGCACGCTGGTGATTGGCGGGATTTTCGAGATCAGCGAGCGCGAGGATGTGACCAAGGTGCCACTGCTTGGCGACATCCCGTATCTGGGTGGGCTGTTCCGCTCGCGCAGCCAGGTGACGGAAAAGAAGGAGATGCTGGTCTTCATCACGCCTACAATCGTGGAAAGCCAGCGCCTGGCCCGGCGCTGAGCAGACAGGAGACAGCAAGGTGATCGTATTGGTAGGCATGCCCGGTTCGGGCAAATCGTCGGCAGGGCGGCAGGTGGCGCGCCGTTTCGGCTTGCCCTTCGTGGACAGTGACCACGAGATCGAGCAGCAGATCGGCATGAGCATCCGCGAATACTTCGAGACGCAGGGCGAACAGGCCTTCCGTGACCTGGAAACGGCGCTGTTGCGCCGCGTCGCTGAAAGCAGCGAGCAGATCGTGCTCTCGACCGGTGGCGGTGCGCTGCTGCGCGAGGAAAACCGTGACATCTTGCGCCAGCACGGCACCGTGCTCTACCTGCGCGCTTCGCCCGAAGAAATCTACCGCCGCCTGCGCCACGACACCAAGCGCCCGCTGCTGCAGGTGGCCGATCCGCGCCAGAAGCTGCAGGAGCTGTTTCAGGCGCGCGATCCGCTCTACCTGAAAACCGCACATTACGTGATCGATACCGGCCGTTCCTCGATCCAGGTGCTGGTCAGCCATATCGCGATGCAGCTGGAAATGGCCGGTCTGGTGCCGCAGGGCGAAACGCCGCCCAGGCCACCCAGAGCACCGGGGCCGCAGGGTCGACGCTCACGCGGCTGAAACCGGGCCGGCAAGCGGGCCTGCAGCCGGTTCGGGTTTTCGACTTGCGCGACAATAGGGGCATGAACGCCAC
>JAAYCV010000113.1 GCA_012729605.1 Ramlibacter sp.
ACCGCCTTGCTGATGAAGGTGCATACCAGCAACTACCAGGTGCAGGGCTTTACCCGCAGCGTGACCGAGGCCGAGATGGCGGACATCGCGCACCGCCATGGCCTGCCGATGGCGACCGACCTGGGCAGCGGTTCGCTGGTGGATCTGGCGCAGTACGGCCTGCCGCGTGAGCCGCTGCCGCAGGAGATGCTGGCTGCCGGCTGTGATGTGGTGACCTTCAGCGGCGACAAGCTGCTGGGTGGTCCACAAGCCGGCCTGATCGTCGGCAGCAAGGAGGCGGTTGGCCGCATCCGCAAGTTCCCGATGAAGCGTGCGCTGCGCATGAGCAAGCTGCCGCTGGCGGCGCTGGAAGCCACGCTGCGCCTGTACCTGCAACCCGAACACCTGACGCGCGACGTGCCGACATTGCGCCTGCTGACGCGCCCGGTGGCGCAGATCCGTGAGCAGGCACAGCGCCTGCAGCCGCTGTTGCAACAGGCGGTGGCGGGGCGCTTTGGCGTTGATCTGGTGGAGCTGCAGGGCCAGATCGGCTCCGGCTCGCTGCCGGTGGACCGGCTGCCGTCTGCCGGACTGGCCATTCGTCCGCTGGAGAAAAAAGGTGCCGGCCGCGCACTGGACGCGCTGGCTACCACCTTGCGCGGCCTGCCGCTGCCGGTGATTGGCCGCATTGCCGATGACAGCCTGATCCTGGACCTGCGCTGTCTGGAGCAGGAGCCGGCATTTGTCGGGCAGCTGTCAATGCTGCAGGAGCGTCTCGCATGATCGTCGGCACCGCAGGCCATATCGACCATGGCAAGACCACGCTGGTGCGCGCGCTGACTGGCGTCGATACCGACCGCTTGCCGGAGGAAAAAAAGCGCGGCATCAGTATCGAGCTGGGCTACGCCTTTCTGGATACGCCCGAGGGCGATCGCATCGGCTTTATCGATGCGCCAGGCCACGAACGGCTGGTGCACACCATGCTGGCGGGTGCCAGCGGCATTGATTTTGCGCTGTTGCTGGTGGCGGCCGATGACGGCATCATGCCGCAGACACGCGAGCATCTGGCGGTGCTGTCGCTGCTGGGCAAGACGCGTGGCGCGGTAGTCATCACCAAGGCAGACCGGGCTGATACCGGCGGTATCGAGACGCTGACGGCCGAGCTGCAGGAATTGCTGCAACACAGCAGCCTGACCGGTGCGCCAGTGCTGGCGGTATCCGCACAGAGCGGGCAGGGCGTGGATGCGCTGCGTCAGTTGCTGGTCGATGCCAGTCGTGCGCTTTCCAGTCAGGATGCAGGGCATGCTTTCCGCCTCGCTGTGGATCGCAGTTTCAGCCTTGGCGGTACTGGTACCGTGGTGACCGGTACCATCCACACGGGACAGGTACAGGTGGGCGACCAGCTGCAGCTGGTGCCGTCCGGCCATGCGGTGCGCGTGCGCAGCCTGCATGCGCAGAACCAGCCGGTGCAGCAGGCCCATGCCGGGCAGCGCTGTGCCGTGGCGTTGGTCGGCATCGACAAGGAACAGGCTGGCCGGGGTGACTGGCTGGTGGAGCTGGCGGTGGCGCTGTCCACGCACCGGCTGGATGTGCGCCTTAGCCTCTGGCATGCCGAAGAGAAGGCGCTGAAATCCGGCGCGCGCGTGCAGGTGCACCTGGGTGCCGAATCGGTACCGGGTACGGTGGCCGTGCTGGACCAGGGCAGCCTGCAGCCGGGCGCATCTGCTCTGGTGCAAATCGTGCTGCACCAGCCACTCGGCGCCTGGCATGGAGATCGCGTGGTGCTGCGCGATGCCTCGGCCACGCGCACCATGGCTGGCGGCGTAGTGCTGGATCCGTTTGCGCCGGTGCGTTATCGGCGTACGCCGCAGCGCCTGGCGGAGCTGGCGGCCTGGGAGCTGCCTGATCCCGGCCAGCGTCTGCAGGCCTTGCTGGAGTTGTCGGCGCACGGGCTGGACCTGCGTCGCTTTGCCCAGGCGCAGGGCTTGCGCAGCCTGCCTGAGTTGCCTGCTGGTGCCTTGCAGGGCGAGCAGGCCGGTACCACCTGGGCCATGGGCGAGGCTGCGGTGCAGCAGGCCTGGGACAAGGTGCAGCAGGCGCTATCCGTCTTTCACGAGAAGCAGCCGGACGAACTTGGGCCGGTGTTGTCACGCCTGCGCCGGCTGTCGCAGCCGCGCATGCCGGAGCCGCTGTGGGAGCTGCTGGTGCAACGCTGGCGGGATGAGCAGCGGCTGGCGCAGCAAGGTGCCTTCCTGCATCTGCCGGAGCATGGCGTGCGCCTGTCGGCGACGGAGGAGCGGCTGGCAGAGAAAGTGCGGCCGCACCTGTCACAGGCCGGTTTTGAAGGGGCCTGGGCGCGCGATCTGGCCAAGCTGACTGGCGAGCCAGAGCCGCTGGTGCGTTCTACCCTGGCGCGGCTGGCGCGTCGCGGCGAGCTGCATCAGGCGGTGAAGGATTTGTATTATGATGCAGCGACCATGCGTGCCCTGGTGCAGCTGGCGCGGCAAGTTGCGCAACAGCACGAGGGCAAGGTGCTGGCGGCCGATTACCGCGACGCCACCGGACTGGGCCGCAAGCGCGCGATCCAGATCCTCGAATACCTGGACCGCATCGGCGTGCTGCGCCGGGTCGGCGATACGCATCTGCTGCGTACCGACAGCAGCCTGTTCACGTAGCGCGTAACAGACAACGGAAGAGCAACGATCCTGGTGGGTCGGCCGGGCTTCAAACCCGGTGGGTGGTGCCAAGCGCTGCCGGGCAGGTTCGACTCCTGTGCTCTTCCGCCAATTTCCTTTTAAATCAATTTGTTAAGTTGTTGAGGCGACTGTCTGATGGTATCCGATACCATCAACCGCGCTGCCCCAGCACCTTTTCAATCTTCTTGTCGGTCTTGTACTGGCTCAGCGCATACACGGCCCAGATGGTGGCCGGCAGCCAGCCGATCAGGGTGATTTGCAGGATCAGGCAGATGATGCCGGCGAACGGGCGGCCGATGGTAAAGAAGGTTAGCCAGGGCAGGATGAGGGCGATCAGCAGTCGCATGAGGATTCCTTTCAGGAGGGAGGCCGAATACAGATCGGCAGAAAACGAAAAGCCGCTGACTTCCAGCGGCTTTTCCGTGCAGCCTGCATCATACAGTGCAGGCAGACGCTATCAGGCGTGAGCCGTCTTGGCTGCAGCCAGCGCCAGTTTGCGCTTGTTGCGCGCCCGGATATTGAGCGCTTCCACGGCCAGCGAGAAGGCCATGGCCGAGTAGATATAGCCCTTGGGGATGTGCGCGTCAAAGGCTTCGGCGGTGAGTGCCATGCCGACCATGACCAGGAAGGCCAGTGCCAGCACCTTGACGGACGGATGGCGTTCCACGAATTCGCTGATCGAACGCGCAGCCAGCATCATCACACTGATGGAGGTGATCACAGCGGCGACCATGATCCAGATCTCGTCCACCATGGCGACGGCTGTGATCACGGAATCCAGCGAGAACACGATGTCGATCACGGCAATCTGGGCAATGATGTTCCAGAACAGGCTGCGACCGCTCTTCTGCAGGGCGGCATCGTCGGTCTCGGTCGGACCATGCTGCTCGGGTGCTTCCACTTCGACAAAGATCTCGTGCGAGGCCTTGTAGAGCAGGAACAGGCCGCCGAACAGCAGCACCAGATCCCGGCCGCTGATGCCCTGGCCGGCCACTTTAAACAGGTCGGCGGTCAGGCCCATGATCCAGCTCAGCGAGAACAGCAGCAGGATACGGCAGATCATGGCCATGGCCAGTCCGATCTTGCGGGCGCGATCGCGCATGTGCTGGGGGAGTCGTCCGACGAGGACGGAGATGAAGACGATGTTGTCGATGCCCAGCACGATTTCGAGCGCGGTGAGCATGAAGAAGGCAACCCAGATGTTCGGGTCCAGCAGGAATTCCATGAAAGAGAATGGTTCGTCAATGACCGGAGCAGCGGCCTTGGAGGCCAAGGCTGTCCACGAGCTTTCGCATTCTAGGGATGCGATGTGCATCGGTAAATCAGAAAAAAATCCGCCAATCTTCGAAAAAAATTGATAATGGCGGCATGCTCAACTACAAGCACCTGCACTATTTCCAGCAAGTGGCCGAGGCTGGCAGCATTGCCCGCGCCAGCGAGCGCTTGCATCTGAGTCCGCAAACCATCAGCGGCCAGATTGCCGAGCTGGAAGAGCGTCTTGGCGTGGAGCTGTTCGTGCGCAATGGCCGCGCGCTGGAGTTGACCGAAACCGGTCGCATGGCGCTGCAGTATGCGCGCGATATCTTTACCACGGGCGCCGAACTGGAAGCGGTGCTGCGCGGCCAGGCCGAGCAGGGCAGCAAGGCACTGGAGTTGCGCGTTGGCATCGTGGACAGCCTGTCCAAGGCGGTGGCGTTCCATCTGGTGGAGCCGGCCTTGTCGCTACCGGAGCCGGTGCGGCTGGTGTGCCAGGAAGGGCGCATCGAGCATCTGCTGACCGAGCTGGCTTTGCACAAGCTGGATCTGGTGTTGTCCGAGGAGCCGCAGCCGGCGGGGGTGAGCGTCAAGGCATACAGCCATCGGCTTGGTGGCACGGGGTTTGCTTTCTACGCGGCGACCAGTCTGCGCGAGAAGCATCCGCAGCCGTTTCCGCAGTGTCTGCAGGGGGCGCCCATGTTGTTGCCGACGGCGGTGTCGGCGGTGGGGCAGCGCGTGCGCGCCTGGCTGCAGGAGCAGGGGCTGCGCCCGGTGATCGTGGGCGAGTTCGATGACAGCGCGCTGGCGCAGGAGTTTGGCCGCAAGGGCGTGGGCTTTTATGTCGGGCCGGCGGTGCTGGCCCACGGCATCGTGGAGCAGACCGGCATGCAGCTGATCGGACAGGTAGACAGCCTGCGTGCCGAGTTCTACGCGATTTCGATCGAGCGGCGCATCCGGCATCGCGGCGTGGCGGCGATCACGCAGGCGGCGCGCAGCCTGCTGAGCTGAATCACTTTGACCTTAGCCGGTCAGCTGGTTCAATTCCATGATCGGCATCAACACTGCCAGCACGATCAGCATTACCACCAGGCCCATGCCAACGATCAGCAAGGGCTCCAGCACCGTTGCCAGCCGCATGGCGCGCCGCTGCACCTCGCCGCTGAGCTGGCGTGCCACGCGGCCCAGCATCTCGCCGAGCTGGCCGGTCTGTTCGCCGAGGCGGGCGAACATGCCGATCAGCTTGGGGAAGCGGCTCTTCTGGCTCAGCGCGCTGCCCAAGGGCGCGCCTTCGCGCACCAGCACGATCACGTCTTCGGCATCGACCTGCATCGCGCGGTTGGAGAGCGTGGCGGTGGCGGCCTGCAGCGCGCGCAGGATCGGCACGCCGGCCTGTGACAGCATGGCCAGGGTGCCGGCAAAGCGCGCGGCGTTGTACTGGCAGCTGAGTGGGCCGACGACCGGCAATTTCAGCCACCAGGCATCGAAACGCTGGCGGAAGGCATCGCCCTTGAGCAGTTGCCGCAGCAGCAGGCCCCCGCCCAGTAACAGCAACGCCAGCAGCCAGCCCCATTGGCGGATCAGGTCGCTGAAGGCGAGCATGATGGTGGTGAGCACGGGCAGGGCGCGCTTGCTGCCGGCATAGACACCGGCGACCTGCGGCACCACATAGCTGAGCAGGAAGATCACGATGGCCACCGCGACCAGCGAGACAATCGCCGGATAGAGCGCGGCACCGGTGACCTTGGACTTCAGTTCCTGCTGTGCCTCCAGATCATCGGCCAGGCGCAGCAGCACCATGCCGAGGCTGCCGCTTTGCTCACCGGCGGCAATCACGGCGGTGTAGATGGGCGTGAACTCGCGCGGATGCTGCTGCAGCGCCTTGGCAAAGCTGCTGCCGGCATGCACCTCGGAGCGCAGCGCGCCGACCAGCTGGCGCTGGCGTTCCGGCGCGGCGTCTTCGCTTAGCGCCTGCAGCGCACGTTCTACCGGCAGGCCAGCCGATACCAGCCCGGCCAATTGGCGCGTCCAGACCGCCAGTGTGGTGCTGTCAAATATCTTGCTGACGAACAGCTGGCGGTTCAGGCCGCTGCCGCGCTGCGCCGCATCGCCTTGTAGCGCCTTGACTTCCAGTGGCACCAGCTCGCGTGCACGCACGGCAGTGCGTGCCGCCTTGAGCGTATCGGCCTCCAGCGTGCCCTTGCGGGTGCGGCCATTGGCATCGAGCGCCTGGTACTGGTAGACGGGCATGGCGGCGGGGTGTCCTTAGTCGCGCGTCACGCGCAGCAGTTCTTCCAGCGTGGTGATGCCGGTATCGACCAGGCGCTGGCCGTCGTCGCGCATCAGCGTCATGCCGGCGCGCTGGGCGGCGGCGCGGATATCGGCTTCAGCGGCACTGTGGTGGATCTGCTCGCGGATGGTGTCGTCCACCACCAGCAGCTCGAAGATACCGGTACGGCCGGCATAGCCGCTCTGGCCGCAGTGCTCGCAACCGCTGCCGTGGCAATGCTGGCAGCGTTTGCGTACCAGCCGTTGAGCCAGCACGCCCAGCAGCGAGGACGACAGCAGGAAGGGCTCGATGCCCATGTCGGCCAGGCGTGTGACGGCGCTGGCGGCATCGTTGGTGTGCAAGGTCGCCAGCACCAGGTGGCCGGTGAGAGAGGCCTGGATCGCGATCTGCGCAGTTTCGAAATCGCGGATCTCGCCGATCATGATCACGTCCGGATCTTGGCGCAGCAGCGCACGCAGCGCGCGCGCGAAAGTCAGGTCGATGCGGGCATTCACCTGCGTCTGGCCAATGCCGGGCAGTTCGTACTCGATCGGGTCTTCCACCGTCATGATGTTGCCGCTGCGCGCATCGAGTCGGCTCAGCGCCGAATACAGCGTGGTGGTCTTGCCGGAACCGGTCGGGCCGGTGACCAGCAGGATGCCGTGCGGCTGGCGGATCAAATGGTCGAACTGGCGCAAGGTATCACCCTGCATGCCGACCGCTTCCAGGCTGATCTTGTTGCCAGACTTGTCCAGCAGGCGCAGCACGGCGCGTTCGCCAAAGGCGCTCGGCAGGGTGGACACACGCACGTCGATGGCACGTGTGCCCAGACGCAGGCTGATGCGGCCATCCTGCGGCAGGCGCTTTTCTGCAATATCGAGATCGGCCATGATCTTCAGGCGCGAGATCAGCGCTGCGTGCAGCGCGCGGTTGGGCTGTACCACCTCGCGCAGATTGCCGTCCACACGGAATCGCACCAGGCTGTGGTGTTCGTAGGGCTCGATATGGATATCGCTGGCGCCATCACGGGCCGCCTGGGTCAGCAAGGCGTTGAGCATGCGGATGATGGGCGCTTCGTCGGCGGCCTCCAGCAGGTCTTCTACCGGCGGCAGCTCCTGCATCATGCGCGACAGGTCGGCATCGCTTTCTACCTCGCTGACGATGCTGGCGGCGGTCGATTCGCCCTGGGCGTAGGCGGCGCTGATGCGCTGCGCCAGCGCCGGCGCTTCCAGCGTGCGGTGCGCGCCCACCGGGTACTTGCGCATGACCTCGTTCCAGGCCGCCGTGGGAGCCTGGTCGCGGCCATGCCAGAGCAGCAGACTGCCGTCATCCTGCTGTTCCAGCAGCAGCTGGTGCTTGCGCGCAAAGGCGTAGGGCAGGGGGTGTCGCATGCCGCTTACGCTCCGCCCGAGTTGTCCCAGGTGTCCGCAGAGATATGGGCTGGCTGATGATTGATTTCGAAAGTAAAATTCCCGTTAGGGGTAATCACGTTTTCCTCCGTCTTTTCCAGTGCAGGTTGCAGGTGAGCGCCTGGCGTCTGCATGTTCTCGTAGATCAGCGGACGCGGCAGCACTTTTTCCGGTGCATCGCTGACCGGTGCCCAGGCGCTGTCATCTTGCGGACGGACGGCTGGCAGCACTGGTGCCTGCAGCGGCTGGATCAGGCCCGGGTTCGGCTGGGTATTGATCTGGGTGGCGCGCATCATGTCGTAGCGGTCCATCGACAGCGCATGGCTGTCGCTCAGGTCGCGCACCACGATCGGGCGCAGGAATACCATCAGGTTGGTCTTCTTGCGGCTGCGGTTCTCGTTGCGGAACAGGCCGCCAATCACCGGAATATCGCCGAGCAGCGGAATCTTCTGCTGGGTGTTGGCATATTCGTCGGACAGCAGGCCGCCCAGCACGATGATCTGGCTGTCGCCGACCACCACATTCGATTCGATCGAGCGCTTGTTGGTGCTCAGGCCGCTGGGCGAGTTGACCGAGGCCGGATCGACGCTGCTGACTTCCTGGTAGATCTGCATGCGTACCGAGTCGTTCTCGCCGATCTGCGGCTTCACGCGCAGCGTCAGGCCGACGTCCTGGCGCTCGATGGTCTGGAACGGGTTGACGGCGCCGTTGCCGCTGTTGTTGTTGGTGTACTGGCCGGTGACGAAGGGCACGTTCTTGCCGATCATGATGCGTGCTTCCTCGTTGTCCAGCGTGATCAGGTTGGGCGTGGACAGGATGTTGGCATCGCCGGTGCTTTGCAGGAAGTTGGCGACCAGGCCGAGGATCGGCTGGCCATTGACGCGATCGGTCATGGCCAGGTTGAGGCCGCCACGCACGTCGGGCATGGTGCGGTTGGCAATCGCCGCCGTCATGCCGAGGATATTGCCCGGGCCGCCAAAGTTGGTGCCGATCAGGCCGACGTTGCCACTGCTGCTGAAGGCGTTCTGCCACTGGATGCCCAGATCGGCGGCGGTATCGGCATTCACTTCGGCGATCAGGCTTTCCACGTAGATCTGGGCGCGGCGCGTATCCAGGCGATCGATCACGGCGCGCAGCTGGCGGTATTCCGGTTCGCTCGCGGTAATGACCAGCGAGTTGGTGCTCGGATCGGCCTGGATGCGGCCGCCGGTGGACGGGTTGCCGCTGGTCTGCAGCGCCGAGGTGGCGGTGACCTGCACCTGGTTGCCGGTGGTGTTACTGCTGCTGGTTCCCGCGTTCACGCCCATGCTACCGGTGTTGCCCTGGATGGCGGCATCGTTGGCTGCCATGGCGGCGCGCAGCGTGGTGGCCATCTTGGCGGCATCGGAGTTCTTCAGGTGTACCACCCAGATATTGCCGGCGGCACCGTTGCTGCTGTGGTTGCTCAGCGCTGGCTGGTCGAGCTTCAGGATCAGGCTGCGCGCTTCCAGGGCTTGCGCGTGGGTGGGCGCACGCAGCAGCAGCGCGTTGCTGCGCGGCTCCGGCAGCACCACGGTACGGCTGAAGCCGCCGACGCCGGTAGCCGTTGCCTGGGCGGCCACGGCACCGACACCGCTGCCATCCAGCAGGCGCTGCACCAGCGGTGCCATGTCGGTGGCCACGCCGTAGCGCAGCGGGATCACTTCGACGCCGCTGCCGACCGGCTGGTCGATGCCGGAAATGATGCGACTGATGCGCTCGACGTTATCGGCGTAATCGGTTACCACCAGCGTGCTGCTGCCGCTGGCGTTGATGGTGTTGTTGGGGCTGATCAGCGGGCGCAGTACCGGAATCAGGTTGGCGCTGTTTTCGTGCTGCAGCTTGAACACGCGCGTCACCACCTGGTTGCCCATGGTGCTCTGGCCGCGCGGCAGCATGCGTGCCTGCAGCTTGGCATCGGCTTCGGGCACGACCTTGTACATGCCATCGGCCTGCACCAGCGCCAGGCCCTGCAGGCGCAGCGCCGCGGCGAACTGGTTGACCGCCTGTGCCGGCGTCACCGGGCGCTCGGACTGGATGCTGATGGTGCCCTTGGCGCGTGCATCCAGCACCACGTTGCGGCCGGTGATGGAGGCAATCGTGCGCGCTACCGATTCGATATCGGCATTGGAAAAATTCAGCGTGATGCGTTCCTGCGACCAGGCCGGCGCAGTCTGCGCCAGGCCGGCCAGCAGCAGCGCCACGGCCAGGCCATGGCGCCAGCCGCGTGCGGACTGCAGGAGGGTGGGAGGGGTGAAAAACGACAACATGGTGGTTCGGGCTTAGCCCACGGAAAGAATGGAACGGTCGCCACTGCGGCGGCCGATGATGTTGATCAGGTTGTTCAGCGCTTCTTCCTTGCCGGCATCGGCACGGGCTTCGCCACGGAAGCGGAACTTGCCATCGATCCACTCGCCCTTGCCCTGCAGCAGCAGGCTGCTGCCGGGCTGGCTGTCGAGCGTGAGTTCGGGGCGGGCGGTACTGCCGGGCGCGCCGCCCAGCAGGCGCAGCTGGTAGCTGCCAATCGGGCTCAGCGTGGACAGGCGCGTGGTGGCCTGGTCCAGGCGGATATCGAGCGTGCCGGAGAGCTGGCTGCGGCCCTGGACCAGCGCCAGCTGCAGGTTCTTGCTGCGCGCGCCCAGCCGGCCATCCAGCTGCAGCGTGTTCCAGGGCGTGCCCAGACCGGCCAGCAGGCTGCTGGGCAGGTCGATGTCGCTATCGGCCAGTTGCAGCAGCGTGCGGCCGGGTTGCCAGCTGACCTCGAGTTGCAGCGGCTGGCGCGTGCAGCAGGCGCTTTCCAGCGCTACACGGGCACCCAGCAAGCGCGGACGCAGTTGCCACTCCAGCCGCGAAGGCAAGGTGGTGGCATCGCGGCTCTGGCTGCCGCCAGTCAGCACCAGCCAGGCCGAGCCGTTCCAGACCGTGCCGCTGGCATCCTGCAGCTGTACCTTTTCATCGCTGGCATAGGACACGGCAGCGGCCAGCCAGCGCGCCGGTGCAAACAGCACGATGGTCAGCAGCAGGCCGAGCAGCATGCCGGCCAGCGCCCAATACCAGGGGCGCAGCAGGCGTACCGGACCAGCGGCCTGGGGCAGGCGTGTACGGCGTGCCGATGCCGGAGCCGGCAGGCGCAAGCGCAGCTGCGGGCGCGGCAGGCGCAGCTGGGGCAGGGGGATGCGCGGTGTCTTCATCGGGCGGCCTCCTGCGCTGGCAGTGGCACGATCAGGCTGCCGTTCCAGCCGGTGGCGCTGCGCTGCAGCTGGGCCTGTTGCGGCAATACATGGGCCAGCAGGCGTGTCTGCATCAGCCATTCGGCCAGTGCCGCTGGCGGCACGTTGCGCAGCTGGATCTGCGCCTGGCCGGCCTGCACGCTGATACTGTCCGGTCCGAGCAGGCGCAGCGACAGTTCAGTCAACAGCTGCTCACGCGTGGCTGGATTGACGCGCGGCAGTTGCTGCAGCGCGTGCGCCTGCTCCTGCAGGTGGCGCATCTGGATCAGCTGGCGGTCCAGGTCGGCCTTGCGTTGTGGGGCTTCGCGCAGGGTCTGCAGCGCAGGCGCTATCGCCAGCAGCCAGAGCAGCGCCAGCAGCAGCACGCCGCCGCCGACCTGCAGCAGCATGCGCTCACGCGGCGACAGCTGCTGCCAGCGCTGGCGCACCACCTGCAGCTGCGGACGTAGTTTGGCGCTCAGGGCATCGGTGCGGCTCATGGACGTGTCTCCAGCAGCCAGTCATTGCCGTCCTGACGCACGCGCACGGCGGCATCGGCCAGCGCGGACTGGATGGCGGATTGCTGGTCGGTGCCGAGCGCCAGGCCCTTGAGGCGCAGCACCTGGCCATCCCATTCCAGCTGTTGCAGCTCGGCTTCGGGCGAGCTGGCGACTACGGCAGCGAGCCGGCCTTCCAGCGTATGGCCGGTCAGCACCGCATGTTGTTGCTGCAGCAGGCTGACTTCGCGCTGCATCTGCTTCGGTGCATCGACGACCAGCTTCACCTGTGGGAAGGTGCTGGTCAGGATGCGATCAATCTCGGCCTTTTGCTGCTCCAGCCGGCGTTCGGCCTGCCAGGCCAGCAGGTTCAGGCCCAGCAAGGAAACCAGCAGCAGGGCGGCCAGTCCCCAGCGTGTCGCCTGCCACTGCGGTGCATGGCAAAAGCACTGCCAGCCCTGGCGCAGCAGGCGTTTCCAGCGGTCGGCCGGCTGGTTTGCCAGGCTGAACTGGGACAGGTTCCAGCCGGACGACAGGCTTTCCAGCCAGCGTTCGGACGGATGGCGCACCTGCACCGCTTGCTGTATCAGTTGTTCGGCGCGTTGCGCCACGGCGGCATCGGCCTGGATGCGGCCCGGTTCGGCCTGGGACAGCCAGCTGGGCAGCAGTGGATCGGGTTCCAGCGTGTCGGGTGCCTGCAGCGGCCAGCACAGCAGGCCGGGGGCAGCACCGCCTTGTGACAGCAGATGCGCACGACGCAGCCACCAGGCCCCTTCCAGCGGATCGCCAATCGCCTGCAGCGTGTCCTGCTGTAACGCCGGTTCAGGCAGCTCTTGCAGTGGCAGCGGCGCGGCCTCCGGCACCAGGCGTTGCACCTCGCAGCCGGCCAGGCGCAGCTGTTCCAGATGCTGCTGCAGCCAGTCGAGCCGGCAGGTACAGACCCAGACCGGCTGGCCGATGGCGGCATTCGGCTGCAGCGCGCAGTGCAGTATCTCCATATCGTCCAGCACCAGCTCTTCCAGCAGGCCGTCCAGCACCAGCCGCGTGCGTGCTGGCGAGGCCAGGCTGCCCTTGGGCAGCTCCAGCGCATGCCAGGACAGCGCCTGCACCGGCACGATGCCGATCACCTCGTGCGCATCGGCCAGCGGCAGGGCATCGGCAGCGGCCATGCCATGCTGCGACACACCCTGACCATCGGGGCTCAGGGCAAACGCGTAGCCATCGGCTGCATCGTGGCCGGGCAGGGGGAATCGGACAAGCAATTGGGACATGGGGCGGTGCGATTCTAGGCAGTCAATATGACGCCGGAATGTCATGAAAGCATCATCTACATGACATGTACCGGGCGACCTCAGCGCTGGGTGGCAGGATCCTGGGCGATTACGCTGTCCTTCTGGCGCCACAGCACGATCGAGCTCAGGCCGTCACGCTGGATCAGCGCCTGTTCCTCGATGCGGACATCGCCAATGCGCAGCTTGCCGTGGATCAGGAAATAGCGGCTGCTCACGCCCAGGCTGGCCTGCTGGCCGCCGGTCGGCAGCAGCTCGCGCACGGCGTCCATCTTCAGGAAAGGCTGGCTGTTGCGCCGGCTCACCAGCTGCAGCACCTGCGAGCGGGTGGCATCGCCGGCAGCAGCCAGCAGCACCTCCTGGGTGGCGGTATTTACATTGATGGCGGTGTATTCGGGCAGGATCGCCAGATGCGGCTCCAGTTGCGCGATGCGTTCAGCCGGCAGGCCGAGCCAGACCAGCTGCTCGATGCGCTGTGGCAGCAGCGGCGCGCCGGGATCGACCTGGGCACTGCCCTGGTTGGCGCGCCAGGAGCGTTCCCACTGGCTGACGAGCTGGTTTGCCTCTTGCGTTGGCAGGCCGAGCTCCTGGAACAGGCGCTGCAGCGTCTGCACGTCACGCTGGGATGGCTGGCCCTGTCGTATCAGGTTGCCCAGATTGAAGCGGCCCTGCATGTCCTGCACCTGGCCGGACAGGAAGGCGTCATCGGGCAGGTCGGTGCTGTTGGCAGTGACGTTGCCCTCTGCGGCCAGAAAGCTGCTCATGCGCGCCTCCAGCAGCGGCACCGCCCAGGGTTCGGACAGGTGGTCGGCCTGGGTCTGGCGCGTGTCTTCCTGCAGGATCTGGCGTGTCCAGTCGATGGCGCCGGACAGCAGCCAGCTGGTCTGCAGGCGGGCGCGCTCGGCCGCCTCGACCTCGGTGGCGCGCCATTGCTGCCAGGCGGCGGCCGCGGCAAAGGCGGTCACCAGCGTTACCGTCAGCATCGCCAGCAGCAGGGCGGCACCGCGTTGCGGGCGCGGGCGGGGCAGGCTGCGGCGCTTCATGAGCGTCTCCGTGTCAGCGTGGCCGGTATCCAGTCCATGGTGAGCGTGCCGTGCAGGGCGCTGTCGGTATCGGGCAGTTGCAGTTCCAGCCGTATCGCGTCGGGCATGCTGGCCAGGGCCTGTTCGCCTGCCAGTGGCAGCTCCTGCTCGCTGGCCGGGCGCCAGTTGGCATCGCGGAAGTGCAGCAGTTTCCAGTTGGTGAGCGGCACCAGTTCCTGCTCTCCGGGCAGCTGCTCCTGGCCTTCGGTCCAGCGTGCCGCCTGTTGCCAGGCCTGCTGCTGTTCACCGACGGTACGCAACACGGGGGACTGCCAGCGGATCCAGCACGGCGTAGCACCCAGGCTGGCGCACTGGCTGCGCAGCGACCAGGCGACGACCTGGCTGCCGGCCGGCAGCAGCAAGCTGGAATCGCCCTGTGCCACCGGGCTGTCGCTGGCGGGCGCCAGCCGCAGCACGCGCAGTGCGCGACCGTTCCAGGCCAGCACCGGCTGTGCCGGTTGCGCCGATACCGGCAGCATCGCATCGAGATCGCTGCGCCATTGCGCCAGCGCCGTCTGCAACAGCGTCAGGCGTTCGCCCTGGGCCTGCGTCACCTGCTGCGCGCGGATCATGGCATCCAGTCCGCGCCAGCTCAGCAGCGCCAGCAGCGCCATGATGGAGAGTGCCACCATCAACTCGATCAGCGTGAAGCCGCGTGATGCGCGGCGCAGGGGAGATCGGCGCATGCTCACCACTTGCCCAGAATGGTGGACAGGCGCAGCAGCGGACGTTCCTGTTCCAGCGCCTGCGCATCGATGCGCCGGAAATGCGGGTTCAGCGTGGTGTGCACGCTGACTCTGACCTGCAGCTCGCGACCGGCCTGGCTGCAGGCCACGGTCGATTCGCCCACTGCCGGGTACTGGGTGGACAGCCGCATCGCGATCAGCTGGTTTTCGGCGCACAGCTGGCCCAGCAGGAGCTCGGACTGGCGCTCGCTGTGCCGGATCAGCGCACTGGTGGCTTGCGTGCCGGCCACCAGCGCCACCGCCACGATGGCGAGTGCTACCAGCACTTCGATCAGCGTAAAACCCCGGCGGTTGGCCGGGGCAGGGCGGGGACGTCGCATCATGGTTGTGCTGCAGCTGCCTGCGCCACACGGAAAGGCCGCAGGCCATCGGTCTGCAGCGTGCGCTCCAGTCCGGGCTTGCCGGGTACGCCCAGCGTCAGCGATTGTGCCGGCAAGATTGGTTCCGGCCCCAGCAGCAGCTCCGCATCGGCCCCCTGGCGTGGCGCAGTCAGCAGGCCGCCGCGCAGCACCAGCGTCGGTTGCAGCCAGGGGTGGGACAGCCGTGCATGCGGCAGGCCGAGAAACTGGAAGCCCTGGCCATCGCTGGTCGCCTGCCAGCGTACCGGCAGGCCGCTGGCGCGCGACTGCGCACGCGCGCTTTCGAGCACGGCGGCCAACCGTTCGGCCTCACGATCCAGCCGCATCTGGTCGCCATCGCGCAGCGCCAGCGTGGCTGCGCCACTGGCAACCGCCACGATCAGCAGCACTACCAGCAGCTCGATCAGGGTGAATCCGCCGGCTGCGCGCCGGACGCGCCTGCCGCCCATGGACACTTACTGCCAGCTGCCGATATCGGCATCCTTGCCTTCGCCGCCGGCCTTGCCGTCGGCGCCAAAGGACATCACGTCCACTTCACCCTGGATGCCGGGGTTGGCGTACTGGTAGGCATTGCCCCAGGGGTCGGCCGGCAGCTTTTCCAGATACGGCTTCCAGTTGGCCGGCACCGGCTGGCTTTCCGGCTTGCTCACCAGCGCCTGCAGGCCCTGTTCGGCTGTCGGGTAGCGCTGGTTGTCCAGACGATACAGCTTGAGCGCCTGCATCAGGTTGCTGACATCGGTCCTGGCGGCGGTGACGCGTGCATCATCGGCTCGGCCGAGCACGCTAGGCACCACCAGGGCACCCAGCACACCAATGATGACCAGCACCACCATCAACTCGATCAGGGTAAAGCCACGGGCAGCGCGTTGGCGTGGCTGGCGACGGCGCAGTGCCGCAAGGGAAGACAATCGCATGAAAACTCCTCGGAAATGCGGCAAACATAACGCTGTTGTGTGACAGTCAAGTGACTGTTGCATGTATTCCAGTCGCCTGTCGGGCCCATGCGAGATGCCGCATAATGGCGCACATGAGCGCCTCTCCCAG
>JAAYCV010000114.1 GCA_012729605.1 Ramlibacter sp.
TCGAAGGCCTGGCGGATCGCGCCAATGCGACCGTCCATCATGTCGCTCGGCGAGATGATGTCAGCGCCGGCCTGTGCATGCAGCACTGACTGCTGCGTCAGGATCTCGACCGTGCGGTCGTTCAGGATATAGCCGGTCTCGTCGATCACGCCGTCCTGGCCATGGCTGGTGTAGGGATCGAGCGCCACGTCCGTCATTACGCCCAGCTCGGGAAACTCGCGCTTCAGCGCCTGGATCGTGCGCGGGATCAGGCCGTCCGGGTTCAGCGCTTCGCTGCCGTCTTCGGTTTTCAGCGAGGCGTCAATCGCCGGGAACAGGTCGATAAAGGGCACACCCAGCTTCAGGCAGCGCTCGGCCACCGGCAGCAGCAGGTCGATGCTCAGGCGCTCCACGCCCGGCATGCTGGCTACCGGCTGGCGCAGGTTCGTGCCTTCGTGTACGAACACCGGGTAGATGAAGTCATGCGCCGTGACGCTGTGCTCGCGCACCAGGTTGCGCGTGGCAGTATCAAAACGCAGGCGGCGCGGACGGCCGGCGGGAAAAGAGGCGTAGGGAGTGGTCATGTCGCTCACAGGAATCATCAGGAACAGGCCCGGATCGGGCATGCGGACATTCTAGGACCTGAACCGCCACAGGCAAGCCAGCTGTCGGGTGCGGCATCCTGCAACAGCTTGCAAGTTGCATTTGCAGACGCAAATCCGGCGCCCCGGGCCAGCCGGCCCGTGCTAGATTGGTTCCCGGAGCTTTCGGGCTTCCCCGCCTTCCTCCCTGGGCGGGATTTCGCTGCCCCTGGTAGCGGAATGCACTTGCACCCCGGACATTGCTGCCGGGGTTTTTTTTCGGATCGGGCGCTGCCCGCAGCGGGCGCGCTATCATTTGGCGTTATCTGTTGCAGTGCAAGAAGGCCGCCATGGGGTAGTCCGTCGTGCTGCTGCCCAAGGAAGTCGCATGGGATATCTGTTGGCCAAGGCCTTTCACATCATCTTTATCGCCAGCTGGTTTGCCGGCCTGTTCTACCTGCCGCGCATCTTCGTCAACCTGGCCATGGTGCCGGCCGATTCCCATGCCGAACGTGATCGCCTGCTGCTGATGGCCGGCAAGCTGCTGCGTTTCACCCACATCCTGATGGTGGTGGCCGTGGCCTTCGGCCTCTGGCTCTGGCTGGGCTACGGCATCGGCCTGCGCGGCCCGGGCAACGGCTGGATGCACGCCAAGCTCACGCTGGTGGCACTGGTGCTGGCCTACCAGGTCAGCTGCGTGCGCATCCTCAAGAATTGGCAGGCCGGCATCAACCACCGCAGCCACGTCTGGTATCGCTGGTACAACGAGGCACCGATCGTGCTGATGCTGTTCATCGTGCTGCTGGTCGTCCTCAAGCCCTTCTGAACCCGACCCGTCACGCCACGGGATAGACACCCATGACACAGCGCCCCGCCAAGCCAGCTGCCACGCAGACCGCCAGGCCGGGCGGGAGCACGGCCTGGCCGCTGGCATTGCTGTGCCTGGCGCTGATCCTCTACCTGTCGCTCTATCCCTTTACCGGCTGGCGTGACAGCGGCCTGTCCTGTACCGCCTACCTGCTGGCATCGCCGCCGCGCTATTGGACCTGGTTTGACATCATCACCAACTACCTAGGCTATATCCCGTTCGGTTTCCTGCTGGCGCTGGCCATCCTGCGCAGCGACAGTCCAGAACTGCGCCGCTGGGGGCCGCTGCTGGCCGCGCTGGCTGGTGTCGCCATGTCCTTCACCATGGAGACCACCCAGTGCTGGCTGCCGCAGCGTACCAGCTCGAATCTGGATCTGGCGCTCAATAGCGCGGGTGCGCTCAGCGGCGGCCTGCTGGCCTGGCTGATCGAGAAGCTCGGCGTCTTTGGCCGCTGGCAGCGCTGGGCCAGCGAGGGGCTGGTGCCGGGCTACCAGGGCGAACTGGCACTGCTGCTGGTCTGGCCGCTGGCCTTGCTCTACCCGCTACCGGTACCTTTCGGTCTCGGCCAGATCCTGGAGCGGCTGGAAAAACTGCTGGCCGAATGGCTGCAGGACACGCCGTTCCTCGACTGGCCGCCGATGCGCGCCATCGAGTTCCAGCCCATGCTGCCGGAAATCGAGTACGTGGTGATGGCGCTGGGCCTGCTGGCCGTCTGCCTGCTCGCCTTTGGCATCCTGCGTGGGCGCGCGGAGCGCCTGCTGGCCTTGCTGCTGCTGGCGCTGGCCGGCGTGCTGGCCACCGGTCTGGCGCTCAAGCTGTCCTTGCGTGCCGATGTCAGCTGGGCCTGGAACTGGCAGCCGCTGCAACTCAGCCTGGCGGCAGCCGTCGCCGCCGCCATCGCCTGCCTGTGGCTGCCGCCGCGCCTGTGCGCTGCGCTGGCGCTGCTGGTCTTGCTGGCACAGCTCTACCTGCTCAACCAGGCCGCCATACCGGTCTACCACGACTGGATGCTGTCCACCGCCATGCGTGCCGATTTCCGCCGCTTCTATGGCATGGCGCAGTGGCTGGGTTGGTGCTGGCCCTGGCTGGCCCTGCTGCTGCTGGCCCGACGCACGCTCAAGCCCCCGCGTTGAGTGCAGATCCGTGCCGCTGCCCCTGTGCAAGTGGCCGCAAGCACATACAATTCCCTGCATGACTACACCGCAAACGCCTTCCGCCGCACCGGCAGAATCCTCCCAGCCGGGCTCCTACTACCAGCGCCACATCTTCTTCTGTCTCAACCAGCGGGACAATGGAGAGGCCTGCTGCGCTGATCACAAGGCCGAGGAATCCTTCGCCTACTGCAAGCAGCGCGTCAAGGAACTGGGGCTGGCCGGTGCCGGCAAGGTGCGCGTCAACAAGGCCGGTTGTCTGGACCGCTGCGCTGGTGCCCCGGTTGCCGTCGTCTATCCCGAAGCTGTCTGGTACACCTTTGTCGACCAGAGCGATATCGACGAGATCGTGCAAAGCCATCTGCAGGATGGCCAGGTGGTCGAGCGCCTGCTGCTGCCGCCTACCGTAGGACGCTGAGATGAATGCCAAGACCGAAGCCCTGCAGCTGCAGGGTGCCGCCGGCCTGATCGAGGCCCTGCTGGATCGCCCCGCAGACGCCACGCCCAGGGGCACGGCCGTGATTTCCCACCCGCATCCGCTGTTCGGCGGCACCATGCAGAACAAGGTGGTGCAGACGCTGGCACGCGCCTTCGTGCTGGCTGGCTGGAATGCGGTGCGCTACAACTTCCGTGGTGTTGGCGCCAGCGCTGGCACGCATGACGATGGCCGCGGCGAACTCGACGACCTGCTGCAGGTGATCCAGCAGGTGGCACCGCAAGGCCCGCTGGCACTGGCCGGCTTTTCCTTTGGCGCCTTTGTCACGGCCAACGCCATGGCACGCCTGACTGCCGATGCGGCTGCGCGCCTGCCCGAGCAGCTGGTGCTGGTCGGTCCGGCCACCAGCCGGTTCCCAGTCGAGCCGGTCGCCGTCGACTGGCACGCCCGCACCCTGGTGGTGCACGGCGAGGAAGATGATGTCGTGCCGCTCGCCTCCGTCATGGACTGGGCGCGCCCGCAGTCACTTCCTGTCACCGTTGTTCCCGGCGTCGGCCACTTCTTTCATGGACAATTGCCCTTGCTGAGGCAGATCGTGTTGCGCCATCTGCAAGTCGTCCCTGTCCAGTCCTGAGTCCTTTCCTTCTGGCGCCCGTCATGTCATGGGCGCCACAGCCATTCCCATGTCCATGTCCCGATTCCGTTCCCTCCGCTGCCAGGCCGCCCTGATTGCAGCGGCCAGCCTGTTTGCCGCCAGCGGCACCGTCATCGCCCAGACCGCCCCGGCAGCTGCCACCGCCTCTGCTGCGGCCAGCCAGCCCGCCCTGCCAGCTTCTGCCGCTACCGCGGTGGGTGCCACCCAGGGCTTTCCGGTGCCACCCGAAATCGCCGCGCGCAGCTACATGCTGATCGATATCAGCGCCGGCAACCAGGTGCTGGCCGCCAAGGACATGGACGTACCGATGGAGCCGGCCTCGCTGACCAAGCTGATGACCGCTTACATCGTGTTCGACGCGCTGCGCAACAAGCAGATCACGCTCGACCAGACCTTTGGCGTCAGCCAGAAGGCCTGGAAGATGCCCGGTTCGCGCATGTTCATCGAGCCTAGCATGCAGGTCCGCGTGGAAGACCTGATCAAGGGCATGATCGTGCAGTCCGGCAACGATGCCACCATGGCCCTGGCCGAAGGCCTGGCCGGCAGCGAGGAAGCCTTTGTGCAGAAAATGAACGATGCGGCCCGCACGCTCGGCATGAACAACACCGGCTACCGCAACGCCGAGGGCCTCACGGCCGAAGGCCACACCACCACCGCGCGTGACATGGCGATCCTGTCCACGCGTCTGCTGAACGACTTTCCGGAATACGTGCACTACTACGCCATCAAGCAGTACAGCTATCCCGGCACGCCCGAATCCAACGCCAACAACCGCAACAGCCTGCTGTTCCGTGATCCCACCGTGGACGGCCTGAAGACCGGCCACACCAATGCGGCCGGCTACAACCTGATCGCCACCGCCAAGCGTGACTTCCCCAACATGCCCGAAGGCCGCCGCATCCTGGCCATCGTGTTCGGCACTGCCAGCGAAGCGGCCCGCGCCAACGAGACGCAGAAGCTGCTGAACTGGGGCTACACCGCCTTCGAGGGCATCCAGCTGTTCGGTGCCGAACAGGCGGCGGTGCAGGCGCGCATCTGGAAGGGCGAGCAGAGCGAAGTCGGACTTGGTCGTCACGAGGCGATTGCCGTTGCCGTACCGACTGGCCGCGCCGGCGAGCTGAGCACCCAGGTCGAACGCCCCGATCCGCTGCTGGCGCCAGTCGCCAAGGACCAGCAGGTCGGCACGCTGCAGGTGAAGCTGGGCGATCAGGTACTCGCCACGCGTCCGCTGCTGGCGCTGCAGGCGGTCAACGAAGCCGGCTTCTTCCGTCGCCTCTGGGACACCATCATGCTGTGGTTCAAGTAAGCCGCAGTGTTGTTTTCCAGCCAGAACGCCCCGCCAGCCGGGGCGTTCTGCTGTCTGCGCCAGACAAAAGGGCTTGCCAAGACAACAACATGCAGGCTAAACTGTCAGGCTCCGCGGAATATTGCCGGGGTCATACCCTGTGCGTCCGCCGGAGAATTCACGTTCATCAACCCGTAATTCGTTCACGTTTAGGGAATTACACATCCTGAGAGGGAGGCATCAGTGCCAACTATCAACCAGCTCGTGCGTCAAGGACGTACGGTCGAAGTCGTCAAATCCAAGAGCCCTGCGATGGAGAACTGCCCGCAGCGCCGTGGCGTGTGCACCCGCGTGTACACCACCACTCCCAAGAAGCCCAACTCCGCCATGCGTAAGGTTGCCAAGGTGCGCCTGACCAATGGTTTCGAGGTCATCTCCTACATCGGTGGTGAAGGTCACAACCTGCAGGAACACAGCGTGGTGCTGGTTCGCGGCGGTCGTGTGAAAGACCTTCCCGGTGTGCGTTACCACATCGTCCGCGGTTCCCTGGACCTGCAGGGCGTGAAGGACCGCAAGCAGTCCCGTTCCAAGTACGGTGCCAAGCGTCCCAAGAAGGCCTGATAGGTTTTCGTCATTCGGTGCTTGTGCGGCCAGGCAGGCTGCAGCAGGCGTAGTGACCCGGAAAGCGTGCCAACCGTTTTTTCGTGCATGCGGGTCGAGTAAGTGGGTGTCCTGATGGCACTCGCGGTACCTGAAATGGTGCCAACTGAAGCAAGAGGTTAAGAAAATGCCACGTCGTCGTGAAGTCCCTAAACGTGAAATCCTGCCGGATCCCAAGTTCGGTAGCGTAGAGCTGTCCAAATTCATGAACGTGATCATGGAAGGCGGCAAGAAGGCGGTTGCCGAGCGCATTATCTACGGCGCTCTGGAGCAGATGGAAAAGAAGGCCGGCAAGGATCCGCTGGAGCTGTTCAACACCGCCATCAACAACGTCAAGCCCATGGTGGAAGTGAAATCCCGCCGCGTGGGTGGTGCCAACTACCAGGTGCCGGTCGAAGTGCGCCCGGTGCGTCGTCTGGCCCTGTCGATGCGCTGGATCAAGGACGCTGCCCGCAAGCGTGGCGAGAAGTCCATGGCCGCACGTCTGGCCAACGAAATGCTGGAAGCCTGCGAAGGCCGCGGTGGCGCCATGAAGCGTCGTGACGAAGTGCACCGCATGGCCGAAGCCAACAAGGCCTTCTCGCACTTCCGCTTCTAATCGGATTTTCGTCCGGAAGACGATCCAGGAACAGGGCTTCGGCGGCATGGCTGCCGCAAGCCCTGTGCTGCATCATGGGATCGTCATGCCGCCGTACGGCGGTTCTAGTAAAATATCTTTTTCTCAAGTACATCCAAAGGTTCATCATGGCCCGCAAGACTCCTATCGAGCGCTACCGCAACATCGGTATTTCTGCGCACATTGACGCCGGCAAGACCACCACGTCCGAGCGTATCCTGTTCTACACCGGTGTGACCCACAAGCTGGGTGAAGTGCACGATGGCGCTGCTACTACCGACTGGATGGAGCAGGAGCAGGAGCGTGGCATCACGATTACCTCCTCTGCCGTGACCTGCTTCTGGAAGGGCATGGACCTGTCTCGCCCCGAACACCGCATCAACATCATCGACACTCCTGGCCACGTGGACTTCACCATCGAGGTGGAGCGTTCCATGCGCGTGCTGGACGGTGCCGTGATGGTCTACTGTGCCGTGGGTGGCGTGCAGCCGCAGTCCGAAACCGTGTGGCGTCAGGCCAACAAGCACAAGGTGCCGCGTCTGGCCTTCGTGAACAAGATGGACCGTACTGGTGCCAACTTCTTCAAGGTCGTGGACCAGATGAAGCTGCGCCTGAAGGCCAACCCGGTGCCGATCGTGATTCCCGTTGGTGCCGAAGACGGCTTCAAGGGCGTGATCGACCTGATCAAGATGAAGGGCATCCTGTGGGACGAGGCTTCCCAGGGCATGAAGTTCGAGTACATCGACATCCCTGCTGAGCTGGAAGATACCGCCAAGGAATGGCGCGAAAAGATGGTCGAGTCCGCAGCGGAAGCCACTGAAGAGCTGATGAACAAGTACCTGGAAGAAGGTGACCTGTCCGAAGAAGACATCATCGAAGGTCTGCGCCTGCGCACCATCGCCACCGAAATCCAGCCCATGCTGTGCGGCTCCGCGTTCAAGAACAAGGGTGTGCAGCGCATGCTGGACGCCGTGCTGGACTTCCTGCCCTCTCCGGTCGACATTCCGGACGTGGCTGGTACTGACGAAGACGAGAACCCGGTCACCCGCAAGGCGGACGACAACGAGAAGTTCTCTGCCCTGGCATTCAAGCTGATGACCGACCCCTTTGTTGGCCAGCTGACCTTCGTGCGCGTCTACTCCGGCGTCCTGAACAAGGGCGACACGGTGCTGAACTCCACCAAGGGCAAGAAAGAGCGTATCGGCCGTATCGTGCAGATGCACGCCAACGACCGTCAGGAAATCGAGGAGATCCGCGCTGGTGACATCGCTGCTTGCGTGGGCCTGAAAGACGTCACCACGGGTGAAACCCTGTGCGATGTCGGTCAGCACATCCTGCTCGAAAAAATGGAGTTCCCCGAGCCCGTGATTTCGCAGGCCGTCGAACCCAAGACCAAGTCCGACCAAGAGAAAATGGGCATCGCCCTGTCGCGTCTGGCACAAGAAGATCCTTCCTTCCGTGTCACGACCGACGAAGAATCCGGCCAGACCA
>JAAYCV010000115.1 GCA_012729605.1 Ramlibacter sp.
AGGTGATGGGCAAGAAGTCCGGAGCCAAACGCAAGCAGACCCGCCAGGCCGCTGCCGATGACAGCCCGGCCATGGACATCGAAACCCTGAAGCAGGATGTGCGCGATGCCCTGGCGGCCTCACGCGAGGCGCACGACAACCCGCTGCACGATGCCATGGAGCAGCACACCGATATCAGCGGCAAGGCCAGTGCCCAGGCGCATGGCGCGATGCCGACCGATATCGTGCCCGCGGCCTTGCGCCAGAACGTGCTGAAACAGGATCCGGTCAACATGAAGATCCACGCCTCGGCACGCGGGCGTGGCAAGGCCTATCAGGCGCATTCTGACAAGCGCGGCGAAGACAACAGCTGATCATCGGGCGCAGCAGCGCCCGCCCGGCTCCTCGCCCATGAAAAAACCGCATGCAGTACATGCATGCGGTTTCCCTTCATCCGGCGAGGGGATAGCGATCAGCGCGCGCCGCTGATCTCCACATCAACGCGGCGGTTCGGCTGCAGGCAGGCGACCAGTGCGGCGCGTGCGCTATCGGCACACTGCACCACCGGCTGGCTTTCGCCCATGCCTGCGGCAGAGATATTCGCCGCAGGCACGCCCTGATCGACCAGATAGCGACGCACGGTTTCAGCACGGCGCTGCGACAGCGCCAGGTTGTAGGCATCGCCGCCCAGTCGGTCCGTATGGCCCAACACGCGCATGTGCGAGTTGCTGTCCAGTTGGCGCAGTTCACCGGCCAGGCGGTCCAGTTCAGAGCGGCCACCCGGCAGCATGTCAGCCAGTGCCGAACCGTCAAAACGGAACAGCGTATCGCCCTTCAGGCTGATCACGCGTGGCTTGGCCGGCGCTGCCGGCGGCTGGCCATTCACGAAGCGTGCGCAATCCTCCGGTGCCCAGTAGAAGGACTGTCCCTCCATGTCCTTGTCGAAGATCACCTTGTACTGGCAGATCGTGACCGGACCATGCGGCACTTCGCGGAACTTCATCACGTAGTCCCATTCGCGCGCGCCCAGGGTCTCGCGGAAGTGCGGACGCCCGATCAGGTAGTACAGGTCATCCTTGGTCACGCCATTGCTGATCTTTCGCAGGTTTTCCACGTTCGGGAAGATGCCTTCGTGGATGCCCGAGGTCTTGTCGATCTCCGGGAAGATGATTTCGTCGGCCTGGCCCTGGTCATTCACGCCGCGGCTCACGGTAGAGGTACAGGCGGCCAGTCCGGCGGCCGCCGCCACGGTCAGCATTGCGCCCGTCAGGCGGCCCAGTGTGTGCTTGTTCATGCTCTTTGCTCCAGATTGAATGGGTGGATTCAAGCACGAAGTGCAACACGGTCTAACGAGGCGTGAAACACCTCGTACGGCGTCTTGAAGCCGAGCCGCTTGCGGGGACGGTGATTCAACCTGTTCTGGATCATGGTCAGCTCTTCATCCGTGACGGTTTCCATGCGCCGCTTCTTGGGAATGTACTGGCGCAGCAGGCCGTTGAAATTTTCATTGCAGCCTCGTTGCCAGCTGCAGTACGGATCAGCAAAATAGGTCTTGATGCCCAAGGCCCGGTCAATGGCCTGGTGGTGGGCAAACTCCTTGCCATTATCCACCGTCAGGGTCTTGACGCACGCCTGCACAGGCATGAGCTTGCTTTCGATGGCACGCCCGACCTCCTCGGCTGTCTTGCGGCGCACCTTGGCCAACACGGCATAGCCGCTTTTGCGTTCCACCAGAGTCACAATGGCCTGTTTGTGCGCGGCTCCAATCACGGTATCGCCCTCCCAGTGACCAATCTGCTTGCGCAGCTCAATGTGTCCGGGTCGCTCGCTGATGGGACGTCTATGCGCAATCTGACCGCGCCTGTCGCATGTACCGCGATAACGCTTGCGCCGGGGCTTCTGACTGCGCAAGTGCTTGTGCAGTTTGCCACCAGCGGCCTTGTCCGCATAGACATGCAGATAAACGCTTTCGTGACTCACCTGCAGTCTGCCAGCAATCTGTTCGGGACTCCATTGCAAGCCAAGGTAGAAGGCCACATCGGCCCAGACATGGACTGGAACACGTCGGGCATTGCGGCTGCGACTGGTGCGTTCAGCTGCCTTGCGGCAGGCTTGTTCGGCGCGATAGCCGCGCTGCCCCTGGCCGCAGTGTAGTTCGCGGCTGATGGTGCTGCGGTGCCTGCCCAGCAAGCGGGCAATCTCGCTGATGCTGTGACGGGCTTGTCGGAGGCTGAAAATTTGGTATCGTTCTTCTCGGCTGAGGTGCTTGTACATCGGGCAACTTGGACTTGGCGGTTTAAGCAGCCATGATGCCTTGCATCCTCAGCCACCCATCACCGGGTTCATCTTTGTTGCACTTCGTGCTTGAATCCACCTTATATAACCCCTGCAATCTTTTGCATCTCTTAACCAAGCTAGTCGGTTAAGTTTCAAGTGTGAAAAATGTCACAGTACAGACAGTTATCTCATTCTGATCTCCCCATTCTCCTGAACAACAGTCCCTGACAGGCCTAGCTTACTGGTTGTACACCTCCAGCCCCAGCGCCACCACCGTCGCCACCTCCGTCCCCACCGCCTCACGAAATTCACGCTCTGCCTGCGCCACGGCGCGCTCAAAACCACCCAACCAGGCCAGACCCTGCGGCGTGAACACGATCAGGCGCGCACGCGCATCGCGCGGATCGGGCCCGCGCTGCACGATGCCCCAGGCCTCGCACTGGTCCACCAAGGCCGCCATGGCCTGCTTGCGCATGCCGGCAGCCTCGGCCAGCTCGGTCAGCCGGTTGCCTTGCAAGGACAAATGCCGCGTGATGTGCACATGTGCCGCACTCACCTGCTGCCGCGCCGCCAGGTTAGACAGCGCCAGCGGCACTTCGGGATCGTGTGCCATCAGCTGCAACACACGCGCATCAAAGCGGCGCAAGGCCTCGCCGAGCAGACGGCCCAGATGGCTGGCGCGCCAGTCGCCAGTGGTGTAACGTGGTTCTTGCCAAAAATTAGTCATGCAAACTGCCCTTTAATCATGATTTTTTGATTCTACCCTCGCCTATACTCCTGCTCATGCATACATGCTGTATGTTTTAACATATAATACTTTTAACCTCATTTAACCAGGAGCATTCCATGAGCACGATTGATCAGGCAGAAAAGGCCAAAGCACTGCAAGCCGCACTGGCGCAGATCGAAAAGCAGTTCGGCAAGGGCACCATCATGCGCCTGGGCGAAGGCGAGCCCGTGCAGGACATCCAGACTGTCAGCACCGGTTCGCTCGGCCTGGACGTGGCGCTGGGTGTCGGCGGCCTGCCGCGCGGCCGCGTGATCGAGGTCTACGGCCCGGAATCTTCCGGCAAGACCACGCTCACCCTGCAGGTCATAGCCGAAATGCAAAAGGTGGGCGGCACCTGCGCCTTTGTCGATGCCGAACACGCGCTGGACGTGCAATACGCGCAAAAGCTCGGCGTGCAGCTGCATGAGCTGCTGATCAGCCAGCCCGATACCGGCGAGCA
>JAAYCV010000116.1 GCA_012729605.1 Ramlibacter sp.
CAGGTACATATAAGCCTTGTTGTCAGAGCAACGCGCTGCCTGCTGCATGTTGTGCGTCACGATCACCACGGTGTAATCGCCCTTCAGTTCGGCGATCAGCTCCTCGATCTTGGAGGTGGAGATCGGATCCAGTGCCGAGCAGGGCTCGTCCAGCAGCAGCACTTCGGGCTTGACCGCGATACCGCGGGCAATGCACAGGCGCTGTTGCTGGCCGCCGGACAGGCTGGAGCCGTTCTGCTGCAGCTTGTCCTTGACTTCGGTCCACAGGGCCGCCTTGTTCAGGGCCCACTCGACGCGCTCGTCCATTTCGGACTTGCTCAGGTTCTCGAACAGCTTCACGCCGAACGCGATGTTGTCGTAGATGGACATGGGGAACGGCGTCGGCTTCTGGAACACCATGCCGATCTTGGCGCGCAGCAGCGCCACGTCCTTGCTCTTGTCCAGCAGGTTGGTGCCGTTGAACAGGATCTCGCCTTCGGCGCGCTGCTCGGGATACAGCTCGAACATGCGGTTGAAGATGCGCAGCAGCGTGGACTTGCCGCAGCCAGACGGGCCGATGAAGGCCGTGACCTGCTTCTCGGGGATGTCCAGGTTGATGTTCTTCAGGGCGTGGAACTTGCCGTAGTAGAAGTTCAGGTTACGGCAGGAAATCTTGGCCGGGGGGGGAGTAATGATATCGCTCACGATGGAACCTTTTCAGAATGATCAGGACTTGCGCGTCAGCAGGCGCGCCAGGATGTTGATGGCCAGAACGGTGACCGTGATGACGAACACGCCTACCCAAGCCAGCTCTTGCCAGTTGCCATAGGGGCTCATCGCGAAGTTGTAGATCATGACCGGCAGGCTCGCCATCGGGCTCGACATGTCGGTGCTCCAGAACTGGTTGCTCAGCGAAGTGAACAGCAGCGGAGCGGTCTCGCCGGCAATACGGGCCACAGCCAGCAGCACGCCAGTCACCACGCCTGCCATGGCAGACTTCAGGGTGATGTCCTTCACCACGCGCCACTTGGGCGTACCCAGGGCGTAGGCGGCTTCACGCATGGAAGCCGGGATCAGGTTCAGCATGTTCTCGGTAGTACGGATCACG
Organism: Ramlibacter sp.; assembly: GCA_012729605.1. Lineage (GTDB taxonomy): Bacteria > Pseudomonadota > Gammaproteobacteria > Burkholderiales > Burkholderiaceae_C > Brachymonas > Brachymonas wangyanguii. Next base: position 1,088 of record JAAYCV010000116.1, read on the forward strand.
ACCGGAATCACGATCAGCGCCAGAGCCACGGCACCAGCCCAGCCGGAGAAGGTCTTCATCGGCGCTACCAGCATGGCAGCCACGAAGATACCGATCACGATGGACGGGGCAGACAGCAGCACGTCGTTGACGAAGCGCGTGGTCTTGGCCAGCCAACTGCTCTTGTCGTACTCGGCCAGGTAGATACCGGCCATGATGCCGATCGGCGTACCGATCAGGGTGGCCACAGCCACCATCATCAGCGAGCCGACAATGGCGTTGCCAATACCACCGACTTCGTTCGGAGCCGGCATGCTTTCGGTAAAGACGTGCACGCCCAGGCCCTGGATACCCAGCATGAAGGTATCCCACAGGATCCAGAACAGCCAGACGATGCCGGAGCACATGGCCAGGAAGGACATGGTCAGCGCAATCGTGTTGACCAGCTTGCGCTTGTTGAACTTGGCCAGGCGGTAGTCGCCTTGCGGTGCGGTTGCAGTGGTACTCATGACTTGGCTCCTTCGCCCTTCTGGAGTTTCATCAGCAGCAGCTTGGACAGGCTCAGCACGATGAAGGAGATGATGAACAGCACCAGACCCAGATAGATCAGGGAAGCACGGTGCAGGCCTTCGCCAGCTTCGGCGAATTCGTTGGCCAGCGTGGCGGTAATGCTGGTAGCCGGCTCGAACAGGCTGAGCGAGGCAAACTGGCTCATGTTGCCGATGACGAAGGTCACGGCCATGGTCTCGCCCAGGGCGCGACCCAGACCCAGCATGATGCCGCCGATCACGCCAGCCTTGGTGTAGGGCAGCACGACCTTGTAGACGACTTCCCAGGTGGTGGAACCGAGGCCATAGGCCGATTCCTTCAGCAGCGTCGGTGTGACCTCGAACACGTCACGCATCACGGAAGCGATGTAGGGAATGATCATGATCGCCAGGATGATGCCGGCGGAGAAGATACCCATGCCCACGGGCGGGCCGGAGAACAGCATGCCCAGGCCCGGCACTTCGCCAAAAGCGGCCTGCAGCGGCGCCTGTACATAGGTCGCCAGGATCGGGCCGAATACCATCAGGCCCCACATGCCATACACGATGGAGGGGATGGCAGCCAGCAGTTCAATGGCGGTACCGATCGGGCGCTTGAGCCAGGCCGGCGACATTTCCGTCAGGAACAGCGCAATGCCGAAACTGACCGGCACGGCGATCAGCAGCGCGATGATGGAAGTGGCCAGGGTACCGAAAATCATGGCCCAGCCACCGAAATTCTGGTTGACCGGATCCCAGGCACTGGTCCACAGGAAGGCGGCGCCGAACTGCTTGATGGCAGGCCAGGCACCGATGATGAGGGACACGATAATGCCCACCAGCAAGCCCAGCGTGATGTACACGGCCAGCTTGGCGCCACCACCGAACAGCATGTCGGCAAGGGCACCGACGCGACGCGGCTCGGGCGGAGGGGATTGCAGCTTCTTCTGTTGCTGCTTCGTACGCTCTTCGGTCATGGTCTGTGCGGTTGAAGCTAAGGAAGACATGGTATCTATCCTAAAAAGGGACTTAGAACCAATGCCGTGCCACCCAGTTCAAGAACTTGAACAGAGTGCACACGGCACTGGCAGGATCAACAGGGATTACTTGTAGGCAATCGCGTTGCCGGAAGCATCCTTGATGTTGGCCCAGGATTCACGCACGATGGCCTTCACGTCGTCGGGCATCGGCACGTAGGTCAGGTCGTTGGACATGGCGTCACCGTTGCTGTAGGCCCAGTCAAAGAACTTCAGCGTGCCAGCAGCCGCATCCGGCTTGTCCTGCGTGGTGTGCATCATGATGAAGGTAGCAGCAGTGATCGGCCAGGCCTGGTCGGCAGCCTGGTTGGTCAGGATCTGGTAGAAGGAGCTCTTCCAGTCAGCAGAACCGGCAGCAGCCTTGAAGCTCACGTCGTCCGGAGCCACCACGTTGCCAGCGGCGTTCTTCATCTTGGTGTAGGTCATGTTGTTCTGCTTCACATAGGCGTACTCGACGTAGCCGATGGAGTTGGGCAGACGGCTCACGAAAGCGGCCACGCCTTCGTTACCCTTGCCACCGGTACCGGTGGGCCAGTTCACGGCCTTGCCTTCGCCAACCTTGTCTTTCCACTCGGTGTTGACCTTGCTCAGGTAGTTGGTGAAGTTGAAGCTGGTGCCGGAACCGTCAGCGCGGCGCACCACGGCGATCTTGGCGTCGGGCAGCTTGACATCCGGGTTGGCAGCCACGATGGCCGGGTCGTTCCACTTCTCGATCTTGCCCAGGTAGATATCACCCAGCAGCTGGCCGTCCAGAGTCAGGGCACCCGGCTCGACACCTTCGATGTTCACGACCGGCACCACGCCACCGATCACGGTGGGGAACTGCACCAGGCCCTTGGCCTTCAGGTCTTCATCCTTCAGCGGCTCGTCGGAAGCACCGAAGTCCACGGTCTTGGCTTCGATCTGCTTCATGCCGGCGCCGGAACCCACGGACTGGTAGTTCACCTTCACGCCGGTAGCGTTGGCGTATTCAGCAGCCCACTTGGCGTACAGGGGAGCCGGGAAGGAAGCGCCAGCGCCGGTGATGTTGCCAACACCGCTAGTGGTACCCGGAGCAGCTGCCGTGGCAGATGCGGTCGGCTGGGCAGCAGAAGCGCCCTGCTGGCTGGTTTCGGTCTTCTGGCCACAGCCAACCAGACCATAGGCAACAGCAGCAGCTGCTGCGCTGAACAGGGCAATACGACGGGTTTGTTGCATGAGAGCACTCCTGGGTAGGAAATAAGGATGGTTTGTCTGTCTGATGTGGATCAAGGAAAACCCGCATCACGCTACGAACTGTAAAAACAGTTCATGACACAAATATGACAATTCGGTGATGTTTCGTCATATAGCGGCATCGATGTCGCATCTGCACCAAAAATCGGCACCCATGATGCAAAACACCCCGGAACTGGTGACAGCTCCGGGGTGCGATGGCGTCAGCAACACCACGGTACAACCGCAGTGTCAGCTGTCATCAACGGTAGGAAACGGCCTTGCCGGAACCATCCTTGATGTTGGCCCAGGAAGCGCGGATGTGGTTCTTCACGTCAGCGGGCATGGCCACGTAGTCCAGGTTGCTGGCGCCAGCGTCACCGGTGCGGTAGGCCCAGTCGAAGAACTTCAGGGCAGCAGCGCCGTTGGCCGGCTTGTCCTGCTTCGCGTGCATCACGATGTAGGTCGCAGCCGTGATCGGCCATGCGTTGCGGCCAGCCTGGTTGGTCAGGATCTGGTAGAAGGAAGACTTCCAGTTGGCGGAAGCGGTAGCGGCCTTGAAGCTGTCTTCGTCAGGAGCAACCACCACACCAGCGGCGTTCTTCATCTTGGCGTAGGTCATCTTGTTCTGCTTCACGTAGGCGTACTCGACGTAGCCGATGGAGTTCGGCAGGCGACCCACGTAAGCGGCCACGCCTTCGTTACCCTTGCCACCCACACCGGTCGGCCAGTTCACGGACTTGCCCTCGCCAACCTTGGACTTCCACTCGGCGTTGACCTTGCTCAGGTAGTTGGTGAAGTTGAAGCTGGTACCGGAGCTGTCAGCACGACGTACCACGGCGATCTTGTTGGCCGGCAGGTTCAGGCTCGGGTTCAGGGCCTTGATGGCGGGGTCGTTCCACATGGTGATCTTGCCCAGGTAGATATCGCCCAGCACCTTGCCGTCCAGCACCATGGCGCCCGGAGCAATGCCGCGCACGTTCAGCACCGGCACCACGCCACCGACCACGGTCGGGAACTGCACCAGGCCCTTGGCACGCAGGTCAGCGTCCTTCAGGGGTTCGTCGGTCGCGCCGAAGTCCACGGTCTTGGCTTCGATCTGCTTCATGCCGGCGCCGGAGCCCACGGACTGGTAGTTGATCTTGTTGCCAGTAGCCTTGGCGTAGTCGGAAGCCCACTTGGAGTACAGCGGAGCCGGGAAGGAAGCGCCAGCGCCAGTGATGTCCTGGGCCTGGGCAACGGAGGCGAAGCCGAGCGTCAGGGACACGGCCAGCAGGGAAACTTTGGGAGCGAATCGCATGGAGAAATCCTTGAAATCGAAAATAGTGAAAACAGCCGGTACGTCACATACCAACCTCCACCGCGCCACTCTAAAAACCCAGTATGACGGCTTCGTGACGTTTTGGATTTTCCCCACACCTGTCACAGGAACGTCATCTGCGCCGCGTCTGGCGGACTATGATGTCAGGACACATATCTTTCACAAATCGAACAAGAACTGACTGCAGCATGCGTAATGGCACCCGTCTGGCAGCCCTTGACCTGGGTTCCAACAGCTTCCGCCTGGAAATCGGAAAATTTGAAAACGGCCAGATTACCCGCGTCGAATACCACAAGGAATTCGTGCGCCAGGGTGGCGGCCTGGACGAGAACAACATGCTGTCGCTGGAAGCGATGGAGCGCGGCTGGAGCTGCCTGGAGCGCTTCAACGAGCGCCTGACCCGCTTCCGCAAGGACCATATCCGCGCGGTGGCCACGCAGACGCTGCGCCAGGCGGAAAACCGCGATGTCTTCCTGACGCGCGCCTGCCAGATCCTCGGCTTTCCGATCGATGTCATCTCTGGCCGCGAAGAAGCGCGCCTGATCTATCAGGGCGTGGCCAACCTGCTGCCGCGCTCCAGCGCCCGCCGGCTGGTGGTCGATATCGGTGGCCGCTCCACCGAACTGATCCTGGGCAAGAACCTGGATGCCAACCAGCTGCAGTCCTTCCAGCTCGGCAGCGTGACCTGGTCGATGAAGTTCTTCCCTGACGGCAAGCTCGGCAACAGCGCCTTCAAGCAGGCCCAGATCGCCGCCATGGCCGAACTGGACGAGGCCAGCCAGCTCTACCGGCCCGGCAAGTGGGATGTCGCCTATGGCTCCTCGGGCACCATCGGTGCCATCGCCGAGATCCTGACGGCAGCCGGCCAGACCCCGGGCATCATCACGCGCCAGGGCCTGGAATGGCTCAAGAGCCGGCTGGTACGCGCCAAGTACGTGGACAACCTGCAGATCGAGACGCTGAAGGAAGAACGCAAGCCGGTGCTGGCTGGCGGCCTGGCGGTACTGATCGCGATTTTCGACGTGCTGCAGATTTCCGAAATGCAGCACGCCCTGGGCGCCCTGCGCCAGGGCGTCATGTACGACCTGCTGGACCGCGAGCAACCCACCACCGACCTGCGCAACACCACGGTCAACAACCTGATGCAGAAGTTTGCGGTCGACAACGCCCAGGCCACGCGCGTGGAGCGCACTGCCCTGCAGCTGTTCCGCCAGTATCCGGCGATCGAAGGCATGGCCAAGGTGCGCGAGCGCGCCGAGCGCAAGCTGCGCTGGGCAGCACGCCTGCACGAGATCGGTGCCCATATCTCGCACAGCAGCTACCACCGCCATGGTGCCTACATCATGGACAATGCCGAGGCGCCGGGCTTCGCCCTGCCCGAGCTGCACAACCTGAGCCAGCTGGTATTGGGCCAGCGCGGCAAGCTGCACAAGCTCGATGCCGATTTCCGTGAGGTGCCGTTCTGTTCACAGCTGCTGGCGCTGCGGCTGGCCGTGATCCTGTGCCACGCGCGCCGCAACCCGCAAATGGAAGGCCTGCAACTGCAGCGCCGCCTGCTGCCGACACTGAGTTTCACGCTCAGCGTCACGCGCGACTGGGCGCAGGCCCATCCGCAATCGCTGTATCTGCTGCAGCAGGAAGTCGAGGCCTGGAACCGGATCAATCCGAACTTCAAGCTGCAGATCCGCTAAGCGCGGCGCTTACAGCATGCGCGGGTTCTGCACCGCCTTGAGCACCACCTGCTCCTGGTCTTCGCGCACGCGCTTCTGCAGCCACCAGACTGCGCCCTTCTTGACCGAGCAGCTCATCTGCATGCCCAGCAGGCGCTGCGCCACATCGCCCAGGATCGGCTGGTGTCCGACTACCAGTACGGTGCCACCGGCATCGGGCCAGCCAGCGGCCTGCAACAGGTCATCGGCGTTACGGTCGGGTGCCAGCTCGGGCACGATGGTGTAGTTGCGCTTGGTCAGGCGCAGCACGGTCTGGCGCGTACGCAGTGCCGGGCTGACCAGGATGCGCGTATCGGTCGGCATGTGACGTGCCAGCCAGGCCGCCATTTCAGCCGCCTGGTGCTCCCCTTCCTGGGTCAGCGACCGTTTCAGGTCATCAATGGTGCCGTCGGCATCGACTGCCTGCGCATGGCGCCACAAAATCAGTTCCATGAGTTCTCCTTGCATGATGGCCGCATCAGGCACCGCAACCATGGTGCTCTGCCGCCTTTGTTGTTGCTTTCTTTCATCATACTCCCCCGCCTGACAGGACACATGGCAGCCCCCCGCAACAAAACGTGCCTGTACGGCAAAAGCCGCAGCAGGCACGAAGCGGAGGGGCAGCCCGGTGTGCTGCCCGCAGCAGGAATTACAGGCCGAACTGGCGACGGTAGCGGGCCGGCAGTTCCGGCACGCGCACCATCATGGGCAAGTCAGCGGTATTGAAGTCCGGATCCCACGCCGGTGCACCCAGCACCTTGGCTCCCATGCGCAGATAGCCCTTGATCAGCGCCGGCGGATCCACCTGCACGTCACACTGCAGCTCGTCCACCGGCAGCGCCAGGCGTGGCGTGACGCGGTATTCGATCGGGGCCAGGTGCTTTTCACGCACCTGCTGCCAGATGCTGGCGGCGGCATGACCGGAAGGGAGGCCCTGATGCTGCATCGGGATGCTGGCACAACCAACCATGGTATCGAGCTGGTTGCGCGACATGAACTCGGCCAGCGCGCCCCACAGGGCGAGGATCACGCCGCCGGAGCGGTGCTCGGCATGCACGCAGCTGCGGCCCAGTTCCACCATGTTGCTGCGCAGATGGCGCAGGCGCACCAGGTCAAATTCGGTTTCGGTATAGAAGCCGCCAATGCGGCGCGACTGTGCCGGCGTCAGCACGCGGTAGGTACCCACCACCATGCCGGTTTCGCTGTCACGCACCAGCAGGTGCTCGCAGTAGTCGTCGAACAGGTCGATATCGTGTTCCGGCAGGTCGGACTTGAGGCGCGCACCCATTTCGAGGGCGAACACCTGGTAGCGCAGGCGCTGGGCCTCACGAACCTCGTCCAGATGACGGGCCCACTGGATCTGGTAAGGCTGCGGACGCGCGGCCACCGGAGTAGCTGCCGGCACGTCAGCGCGTACCACTTCTGCCGGCAGTGCCGGCGGCGGCACGGCCACCGTACGAACTGCAGCAGTGCCCGTCATCAGCAGCGGCTTGCGCAGCAGGGCCGGCAGGCCACGCTTGCGCGGCGACAAGTCCAGCGTGGGGGTGGGCAGATCTTTCATCGGAACATCCTGTCATTTATCGTTCAATCCCAGCAGTTTGGCTGCAGGATATGACAGGAATGATACGTTCCCGTGAAACTTGCATGACAGAAGTGTCACCCTCTGTATCAGACTGCGACAAGTTGGCACTGCGCCGGCTCAGCTGGCACTGACCGGAGACCCGGCGGCTGTAACCTCGGCGCTGTCGGTTTCATTCTCGGCGGCATCGAACAGCGACTGGTGTGGCTCCACGTCAAACGGCATCATCTCGATGGTGGCGTGCAGGTGCGGCTGCGCCTGCAGCAGCGTACGTTCCAGATCGTTGCGCAGCTTGGCCGACTTGCCGATCGTCCAGCTGGACGGCATGTGCATGTGCATGGAGACGAAGTTGCGTTGGCCGGCTGCACGCGTGGCCACGTGGTCAAACCGCAACTGCTCGCGGCCCTGGGCATCACGCTCACGGTTCACGTAGTCGTCCAGGATATCCTGGATCTGCGCCTGTTCCTCGGGCTTGAGGGCTGCGTCCATCAGGCCGTTGCCCGAAATGCGGATCAGGTGCCAGCCTTCCCACATGATGTTCAGCGCCACCACGATGGCTACCACCGGGTCCAGCCAGAGCCAGCCGGTCAGGTGCACCAGGCCCACGCCAGCAATCACGCCGATGGAGGTCCAGACGTCGGTGCGCAGGTGTCGGCCATCGGCTTCCAGCGCCGGCGAGCGATGGTGGCGACCGGCCATGATCAGCACCCAGGCACCGGCGGCATTCAGCACGGTACTGGCCAGCGAGAGCACCATGCCCCAGCCAAACTGTTCCAGTTCTTGCGGGTTGAACAGGCGGTCCACGGCGGTCCAGAGAATGGCTGCTGCCGCGCCAAAAATCAGGATGCCCTCGAAGCCCGAGGAAAAATACTCGGCCTTGTCATGGCCATAGGGGTGCATTTCATCCGGCGGCTGCTCGGCCACCGTCACCATGGCCAGGGCAAAAACGGCACCGGCCAGGTTCACGAAGGATTCCAGGCCATCGGACAGGAAGCCAACCGAGCCGGTCAGGTACCAGGCCGTCATCTTCAGGCCAATGGTGATGATGGCCGCCAGGGCCGACAACATCAACAGGACTTTGGGAGGCGGAAAACGGAATGTCATGACACACCAGAAGAGTGATAGTTACGTGCTGTCAGTGTAGCCCTGCCCCGGAAAAATGCACGGGTTTGCCCTAAGTCCCCACAAAAAATGCCAGTCAGATGGGCTACTCTGGCAGATCCAGTTGCTGCAGCTTGCGCGTGAGTCGTGATCCGGGTGATTGCTGCCAGAAAATCCAGGTCGATGCCAGCGTCATCAGGCCCATGCAGACATAGGTGCCCTGCAGCGCCAGCACCACTTCCTGGCCATGGTCATCGATCTGCAGCCAGTCGCTGAAGCCCCCCAGCACGGCACCAGCCAGCGCCACGCCCAGGCTCATCGCCAGCATCTGCATCATCGAGAACAGGCTGTTGCCGCTGCTGGCCTGGTGCGGATCCAGGTCATGCAGGGTCAGCGCATTCATGGCGGTGAACTGCACCGAGTTGCAGGCTCCGAACAGCGCCAGATGCAGCAGCATCCAGCCGACGCCCTGGTACAGCGGCACCAGCGCAAAGCTGGCAATCAGCAGGCCCAGCAGCACGGTATTAGTGACCAGTACCTGGCGATAGCCATAGCGCGTAATGGTGCCGGTGGCAATGCGCTTGACCAGCATGCCCGCCATTGCCATCGGCAGCATCATCATGCCAGCCTGGGCCGGCGAATAGCCCATGCCAAGTTGCAGCAGCAGCGGCACCAGGAACGGCATGGCACTGCTGCCCAGCCGCGAGAACAGGTTGCCCAGCAGGCCAATCGTGTACGACGGCACCTTGAACAGGCCCAGCGGGAACAGCGGCTGCTCCTGGCGCGAGGCACGCACGAAGTAGGCCGCCAGGCAGGCCAGCCCGCTCACCAGCATGACGACCGCGGCAACGACCGGCAGTCCGTAGCTGTGCACGCCATCGACCGACAGCGACACCATCACCATGGACAAGGCCAATAACAGATAACCGGCGACATCCAGCCGCACCCTGCCCTCGCCGCGGAAATCCGGCAGATAGCGCATGGCCGCCAGCCAGCCAATCAGGCCGACCGGTACGTTGACCAGGAATACCCAGTGCCAGGAAGCCGCCTCAGTCAGCCAGCCGCCCAGCGTCGGGCCGAGCAACGGCCCGACCAGGCCGGGAATGGCGACAAAGCTCATCGCCGCGAGGAACTGCTCCTTCGGGTAGGCGCGCAAGACCGACAGGCGGCCGACCGGCAGCAGCAATGCGCCACCAGCCCCCTGGATCACGCGCGCCAGTACCAGCTCGCGCAGGCTGCCAGCCATGCCGCACAGCAGCGATCCGAGCACGAACACCAGGATCGCCCCGAGGTAGATGCGGCGCGTGCCAAAACGGTCGGCCAGCCAGCCCGAGATCGGGATCAGCGTGGCCATGGTGAGCGAATAGGCAACGATCACCGACTGCATGCGCAGCGGACTTTCGTTCAAGTCACGCGCCATCGCCGGCAGCGCGGTGTTGACGATGGTGCCGTCCAGCGTCTGCATGAAGAAGCCGACCGCGACCAGCCACAGCAGGATGCGCAGCGAGCGGTCATCGGTATCGGCCGGTCGGGAATCGTTCTGGGTCACGGGAAGATGGCAGCAGTCACGAAAAAGCCGCCCGGCAAGGGCGGCCCGTCGCTGGAGGCCTGCGCATCGGCAGGCCGATCCAGTTTACATGCTGAAGCTGGAACCGCAGCCGCAGGTGGTTTCCGCGTTCGGGTTGCGGATCACGAACTGCGCGCCCTGCAGGTCTTCCTTGTAGTCGATCTCGGCACCGGCCAGGTACTGGAAGCTCATGGCATCGATCAGCAGGGAAACGCCATTCTTGGTCATCACGGTGTCGTCTTCGTTGGTGATTTCGTCGAAGGTGAAACCGTACTGGAAACCGGAGCAGCCGCCGCCCTGCACGAATACGCGCAGCTTGAGATCCGGGTTGCCTTCTTCGGCGATCAGGTCGGCCACCTTGGCAGCAGCGCTCTCGGTGAACAGGATCGGATCGTCGGAAGCAGGCACATCAGCCACAGGGGTGCTGACATCGGTAGCAGTGGTCATGGTGTTCTCGTCTATCTAGATAATGGGAATGCCCAATAGTACAGCAATTCACTCAACCATTGGAGGGGTGGGGGCAAACGCTGTTGCCGCCCAGGCACAAAAAAACCGCAATGGCCGAAGCCAGTGCGGTTTTCTGCCAGATCGGGCCAGTATCAGCGCTTGCTGAACTGCTTGGCACGGCGGGCGCCGCGCAGACCGATCTTCTTGCGCTCCACTTCGCGCGCGTCACGCGTCACGAAGCCAGCCTTGCTCAGCTCGGGCTTCAAGCCTGCGTCGTAGTCGATCAGGGCACGCGTGATGCCGTGACGGATCGCACCTGCCTGGCCGGATTCACCGCCGCCGTGCACGTTGACTTGCACGTCGAAGGCTTCCAGATTTTCAGTCAGGGCCAGCGGCTGCTTGGCGATCATGATGGAGGTCTGGCGGCCGAAGAACGCTTCGATGTCCTTGCCGTTGACCGTGATCTTGCCGGAGCCTTTTTTCAGAAACACGCGGGCGACGCTGGATTTGCGACGGCCGGTGCCATTGTTCCAATCACCAATCATTGTGATGCTCCTTTAGACTTCCAGCACTTTGGGTTGTTGGGCGCTGTGCGGATGCTCAGCACCGCCATACACCTTCAGCTTCTTGATCATGGCGTAACCCAGAGGACCCTTGGGCAGCATGCCCTTGACGGCCTTCTCGAGTGCACGGCCAGGATGCTTGGCTTGCAGGTCGCGGAAGTTGGTGGCAGTGATGCCGCCCGGGAAACCGGAATGACGGTAGTACATCTTGTCCAGGCTCTTGGTACCAGTGACCTTGATCTTGGATGCGTTGATGATGACGATGTAATCGCCAGTGTCAACGTGAGGCGTGTAAATGGCCTTGTGCTTGCCGCGCAGACGGAGGGCAACTTCGCTGGCTACCCGTCCGAGCACCTTGTCGGTGGCGTCAATCACAAACCACTCATGTTGCACCTCAGCGGGTTTTGCGCTGAAAGTTTTCATGGTTGAATTTCCTTGGGAAAAGTGGTTTGGTGGCTATTTCGCTAGCCTGTCGTGCACCATACACGACGCGGGCGTCCGGCCTATTCCACGGTCGGTGTTCTTCTGACGGAACCTCTTAGGTGGGGTACTGCTCTTGCCGCGGGCCGAAAACGCAAGCAAGCCTGTGATTATACGAAGAAAACCGTGGCCTGCGCAAATTTCCTGCTGCAGCCCCCTTTGGCGCACGAAGCCCTGTACCATTTGCACATCATGTTCAGCTACCGCCACTCCTTCCATGCCGGCAACCATGCCGATGTGCTCAAGCACCTGACACAACTGGTCATCCTGCGCTACCTCATCAGCGTCAAGGACACGCCGCTGCTGCTGGCCGATACCCACGCCGGCACCGGCGTCTACCGGCTGGACAGCAACGATGCCCAGACCAGCGGCGAAGCCATCGAGGGCATCCTGCCGCTGTGGGAGCAATACGGCCCGGGCGGCAAACAGGCCCCCGAAGCGCTGCAGGACTACCTGGAGCTGCTGGCCAGCTTCAACCCGGACGGCGGCCTGCGCAAGTACCCCGGCTCGCCCTTCATCACCGCCAGCGTGATGCGCCCGCAAGACCAGCTGCGCCTGTTCGAGCTGCATCCGACCGATGGCCGCCTGCTGTCCAAGCACATGGACGAATTCGGCAAAAGCAACCAAATTCAGGTGATCCGCAACAACGGCTTCATGGGCCTGAAAGCACTGCTGCCGCCGGCCAGCCGCCGCGGCCTGGTGCTGATGGATCCGAGCTACGAACTCAAGACCGATTACGGCCAGGTCGCCAGCTGTATCGACGACGCCCTGCGCCGCTTTGCTACTGGCTGCTACATGATCTGGTACCCGGTGATTCCGCGTCCGGAAGCGCACGAGCTGCCGCGCAAGCTCAAGACCATGACGCAACGCGCCGGCCGCTCCTGGCTGCACGCCACGCTGTCGATCGGCCGTGACGAGGAGCAGCAGGCACACCCCGGCCTGCGCGCCAGCGGCGTGTTCGTGATCAACCCGCCCTTCGTGCTCAAGGGCCAGCTCGATGCCGCCCTGCCCGTGGTGCACCAGTGCCTGAAGCGCGGCAGCGGTGCCGGCTGGCTGGTCGAAAGCAGCGGCTGACACTCGCCACCAGGCGTGTTCCCGCGCTGGCGTGCGTCTGGCACGCTTTATGCAGGCGCATAATATCGGATTCACCTGTAGCGGATGGGCGTGACTCGGCCATCCGCTGCGCTGCTTTTCCATTCCAACATTCGGAGAATTTCCCCCATGGCCAAGGTCTCGTTTTTCAGCGGCAAGCAGATTCCGCTGGAAATGCACAAGGTGCGCATCGTCCAGAAACTCAACCTGCCGCCGGTAGAGCAGCGTCTGCAGGCCATCACCGATGCCGGCAACAACACCTTCCTGCTGCAGAACCAGGACGTGTTCATGGACATGCTGACCGACAGCGGCGTCAACGCCATGAGCGACCGCCAGCAGGCCGCCATGATGGTGGCCGATGACAGCTACGCCGGCAGCGAGACCTACACCCGCCTGGCCAGCAAGCTGCACGAGATCTTTGGCATGGACTACTTCCTGCCGGCGCACCAGGGCCGTGCCTGCGAGAACATCCTGGCGCAGACTTTCGTCAAGCCCGGCACCATCGTGCCGATGAACTACCACTTCACCACCACCAAGGCGCATATCGTGCTCAATGGCGGCACGGTCGAGGAAATCATTGCCGACAAGGGCCTGGAGGTGGTCAGCGAGGAGCCGTTCAAGGGCGACATGGACATCGCCAAGCTGCAGGGCCTGGTGCAGCAGCACGGCAGCGAAAAGATCGCCTTCGTGCGCATGGAGGCCGGCACCAACCTGATCGGCGGCCAGCCGATTTCGCTGCAGAACCTGCGCGAGATTCGCCAGGTGTGTGACCAGCACGGCCTGCTGCTGGTGCTGGACGCCAGCCTGCTGGCCGACAACCTGTATTTCCTGAAGCAACGCGAGGCCAGCTGCCAGCCGCTGTCGATTCGCGAGATCACGCGCCAGCTGGCCGACCAGTGCGACATCATCTACTTCTCGGCGCGCAAGCTCGGCTGCGCACGCGGTGGCGGCATCTGCATCCGCGACAAGGCGCTGTTCGAGAAGATGCGCGGCCTGGTGCCGCTGTACGAAGGTTTCCTGACCTACGGCGGCATGTCGGTGCGCGAGATGGAGGCGCTGACCGTGGGCCTGGACGAGACCATGGACGAGGACGTGATCAGCCAGGGCCCGCAGTTCATCGCCTACATGGTGGACGAGCTGCAGAAAGCCGGCGTGCCGGTGATTACCCCGGCCGGTGGCCTGGGCTGCCATATCAACGTGATGGAGTTCCTGGACCATATCCCGCAGCAGGACTACCCGGCTGGTGCCATGGCGGCGGCCCTGTACATTGCCAGCGGCGTACGCGGCATGGAGCGCGGCACCATGTCCGAGCAGCGTGATCCGGATGGCACCGAGCCGATGGCGAACATGGAGTTGCTGCGCCTGGCCATGCCGCGCCGCGTGTTCACGCTGTCGCAGGTGCAGTATGCGATTGACCGCATCGTCTGGCTGTACCAGAACCGCCAGCTGATCGGCGGCCTGCGCTTTGTCGAAGAGCCGGAAATCCTGCGCTTCTTCTACGGTCGCCTGGCACCGATCGACGATTGGCAGAACAAGCTGGTGGCCAAGTTCCGCGAAGACTTTGGCGACAGCCTGTAATTGCGACCACGGGGGCATCGCCCCTGAGACGACAAAGGCACCCTCGGGTGCCTTTTTGCTGTCTGACGCTGGGGCTCAGGCCGGGTAGATACAGCCCAGCACGCGCGGCCCGGCAGCGCCAGTCACCGCCGACAGGTCGATCGGCTGGCGCAGCCAGCTGTTCCAGGCCAGCCAGGCAAAGGCCATCGCCTCGACCGCCTGCGGGTCCATGCCGTGGTCGGCCGTGGAACAGACCTCGACGCCGGGCAGACCGCTGCGCAGATGCTGCAGGATGGTGGCATTGCGCACGCCCCCGCCGCAGACCAGCAGGCGCTGCGTTCCCACACCGTGCTGCTGCACGGCCTGGACAGCGGCCTGGCCCGTGTAGGCGGTCAGCGTGGCCTGCACATCGACCGGGGCGGCATCGGCATGGCCCTGCAGCTGTTGCGCCAGCCAGTCCGGGTTGAACAGGTCACGGCCGGTGCTCTTGGGCGGCGGCTGCTGCAGATACGGCTCAGCAAGCAGGCGCTGCAACAGCGATGGCAGCAGCTGACCCTGGGCCGCCCACTGGCCACCGGCATCGTAGGGCTGGCCGGTATGGCGCAGGCACCACCAGTCCAGCAGCGCATTGGCCGGGCCACAGTCAAAGCCCAGCGGTGCCTGACCGGGGCGCAAAAAGCTCAGGTTGGCGATACCCCCCAGGTTCAGCACTGCCAGCGCCTGGCCGACACCCCAGACCGCCTGGTGGAAGGCCGGCACCAGTGGCGCGCCCTGCCCGCCTGCCGCCACGTCGCGGCTGCGAAAGTCACAGGCCACGGCAATGCCGGTCAGTTCGGCCAGCAAGGCGCCATTGACCAGTTGCAGCGAGTAGCCGGTGCCATCGAACAGTCCGGGACGGTGGCGCACGGTCTGGCCATGCGCGCCCTGCACTGCCACCTGTTGCGGCGACACGCCGGCCTCGCGGCACAACTGCAGGCTGCAATCGGCATACAGCCGCATCAGTCCGTTGGCGACCAGGGCGGCTCGGTGCAGTTCGTTGTCGGTGGGGGTGTTGAGCGCCCAGAGCTGCTCGCGCAGGGCTTCGGGCATGGGCAGGCTGACCAGCGCGCGCTGACGCAGCTGCGGGGAGCCATCAGCGGCCACGCTGCATTCGGCCAGCACGCCATCAACCCCGTCCATGGAGGTGCCGGACATCAGGCCAATGCACAACAGCCCGCCCGCCGCAGGAGCGGCAGCAGCGGGCTGCGGAATCACCGGATCAGGCGTGATCACTCGGCGCTGGCGAGCTGGATGGCTTCGGCCATCTCCCAGTGGCGCTGGGCCTGGACCACTACCTGGCGGAAGGCATCACGCTCGGAAGCGGCAATGCTGGTGCTGCGCTGTTCAGCCATCACCACCAGCGGGTCTTCGGCCACGCCGTTGTTGCGCGTCTCGAAGTGCAGGTGCGGGCCGGTGGACCAGCCGGTACTGCCGATCTTGCCAACCTGTTCGCCCTTGCCGACCTTCTCGCCGACCTTGACGCCGATGCTGCTCAGGTGCGCGTAGAAAGTGGTCTGCTTGCCACCGTGCTGGATCTCGATGGAGTTGCCATAACCATTCTGCCAGCCGGCAAAGGTCACGACGCCATCGGCGATCGTCTGCACCGGGGTGCCAGTAGGTGCGGCGTAGTCGACACCAGTATGGGCACGCGCAACGCCAAACACCGGGTGGATGCGGTAGGAGGTGAACTCGCTGGTGATCACGGCACCGGGAGCCGGCGTCGGCAGCAGCGCCGGCGTCAGGCCCTCGCCTGCCGGCGTGTAGTAGTCGCCCTTGGCCGACTTGCGCGACGGCTGGTACCAGACGGCCTGGTGGTCCTTGCCCTGCACCTGCACCGAAGCGCTCAGCACGCGGCCGGCACCGAGGATCTGGCCATCGAGCAGGTAGCGCTCATAGGCCACCTGCAGGCTGTCGCCCTTGCGGATATCGCCCTTGACGTCAGCCACCGGTTCGAAGATGTCCAGCATCTGGTTGGCCACGGTTTCGGGGATGCCGGCCTGGGTGGTGGCGCGGAAGAAGGAATCACGCACCTCGACCTGAGCCAGGGCAACCGTCATCTCGGCAGAGCCAGTCTTGACCTGGTGCACAAAGCCCTTGTCGGTGCGCGTCAGCACCAGCTGGCGGTAGCGGCCGGGGCGCTCGGCATCGAGCCAGCTCACGGTGAGCTGCTTCAGACGGTGATCGGGGTAGACCTCGGCCTTGACCAGGCGGTCCTGCGGGCCGAGCAGTTCGGTACGGACCGTGTCCATCTCGCGCACATAGCTTTCGGCAGCGCCGTCCTGCACGGCCAGGCGCTTGAGCAGCGCAGCCGCGGTATCGGTGCTGCGCGTTTCCGTGCTGCGATAGAGCGTGAAATCATGGGCGCGCAGGGCAGCGGCCTGCTGCTCGTAGCTGGTGACGGGTTGGACCACTTCCAGCACCTGGCGCACGACGATCTGGTCGTCAGACGGCTGGGCCACGGCAAAGGCACCGCTGGCACCCAGTGCCAGGGAGACGACTACGCCGGCTGCACCGAAACCGGGATGGGCACGCAGCCAGGTGCGCGCTTCCTGCGCGGCCTGGCGCAGGGTGCCCTGCTGTTCCTGAGATGCTACGTCTTGTTCTTGAGTATTCATCAAGCAACCTGTTCTTCCGGAAGGACATGCACACGACTTGCGTGTACGGCCTCACATGACAAGCGGCCCTGTTGCCGGACCGCTGCCTGTGCTGCACGGCGAGCATCTGCCGGTGATTCCGGTTGATGCCCTGCCCCTGGACTGTGCCAAGAGGCGTTGCCGCTGCCTGCCACTGGCGCCCATGGATAAAATGGTAACCAGTCTTGCCAAACGACCGTCCTGGCCCACACAGTTGTAGGATCAGGACGACATGATTGTCGGAGTATGACAGCATTTGCCTGTCACAACCCTGAATTTGCTGCAAGAGCACATAACAGATCGGGGCCTAGTTTCCGCCCCGGACACCGCGGATATTTTGTATGAACGAGAACAATTCCACAGAAAACAAGCAGTTGGAGCCAAGTGATCAGGTAAAACATGCCATGCAGGTGACGTTGCGGGGATGCGACGAACTGATTCCGCAGGAAGACTGGCTGAAAAAACTGGTCCGTTCCGAACAGACCGGCACGCCGCTGCGCATCAAGCTCGGCCTGGATCCGACCGCGCCTGACATCCACCTGGGCCACACCGTGGTGCTGAACAAGCTGCGCCAGCTGCAGGATCTGGGCCACACGGTGATCTTCCTGATTGGTGATTTCACCAGCCTGATCGGCGATCCGTCCGGCCGCAACAGCACGCGCCCGCCACTGACCGCCGAGCAGATCAAGCTCAACGCCGAAACCTATTACCAGCAGGCCGGCAAGATCCTGGATCCGGAGCGTACCGAGATCCGCTACAACAGCGAGTGGAACGACCAGCTGGGCGCGCGCGGCATGATCCAGCTCGCCGCCCGCTACACGGTAGCGCGCATGATGGAACGCAACGACTTCCACGACCGCTTCCACGCCGGCAACTCGATCAGCGTGCACGAGTTCCTCTACCCGCTGATGCAGGGCTACGATTCGGTGGCACTGAAGTCCGACATGGAGCTGGGCGGTACCGACCAGAAGTTCAACCTGCTGATGGGCCGCCATCTGCAGCAGGAGTACGGCCAGGAGCCGCAGTGCATCCTGACCATGCCGCTGCTGGAAGGTCTGGACGGCGTCGAGAAGATGTCCAAGTCCAAGGGCAACTACATTGGCGTGACCGAAGACGCCAACGCCATGTTTGCCAAGACGCTGTCCATCAGCGATACCCTGATGTGGCGCTGGTACACCCTGCTGTCCTTCCGTGGCGAAGCCGAGATTGCCGCGCTCAAGGCCGAGATCGAGGCTGGCCGCAACCCGAAGGACGCCAAGGTCGCGCTGGCCAAGGAAATCACCGCGCGCTTCCACAGCGCAGCCGCGGCCGATGCGGCCGAACAGGACTTCATCAACCGCAGCAAGGGCGGCATTCCGGACCAGATCGACGAGCGCAGCCTGCCGCTGGCCGATGGCGCGCCGGTCGGTATCGGCGCCCTGCTCAAGCAAGCCGGCCTGACCGCCTCCAGCGGCGAAGCCAACCGCCTGATCGATGGCGGCGGCGTGCGCGTGGACGGCAACGTCATCAGCGACAAGGGCCTGAAACTGGGCGCTGGTACCTATGTGCTGCAGGTAGGCAAGCGCAAGTTCCTGCGCGCCACGCTGGCCTGACGAGGCCCAGGGTGACGCGGAAAACACCGTGTCACCCAAACTTCAACAAGAGGTAACCGATCCGTCATCTTGTAATTGCATGATTGCGCCGTCCGCATTCATTCTTTCCTTACCCTGGAGCATTCATGCAATCCGACAAGATCATTTCCGTCGAGTACGACGATAACGAAATCGTCAACCACAGCAACAACGCCCATTTCGGCGACGTCCTGGCTGCCAACATGAACCGCCGCAGCGTGCTGCGCGGCAGCGTGGCCACTTCTGCCGGCGTGCTGCTGGGCACCGTCGGCCTGACGGCTTGCGGTGGCGATGACAACAATACTCCGGCTGCTCCGACTACCCCGGCTACCCCCAATGAACTGAAGCTGAGCTTTGACTCCGTGGCCCACACCAACGCCGACCTGGTGACGGTTGCCGACGGCTACGAAGTCAGCATCCTGCACGCACTGGGCGACCCGATGCACTTTGGCGACACCTCCTGGGGCGACAAGGGCCTGGAAACTTCCGAGTCCTACCAGCGTCGTATC
>JAAYCV010000017.1 GCA_012729605.1 Ramlibacter sp.
CGGCGTGACCGGCGCATTCGGCGCGATCGCCGTCATGCCCTGGCCGATCAGCGCCGGCGTGTTGGGCATCACGTGGAACAGTCTGGCCTCGCTGCCGTACATGGTTTCGAGGCGCTCCATCGTCATGCCGGCGGCAATCGATACCAGCAGCACGCCGGGCTTGAGCTGCGGACGGATCTCGGCCGCCAGATCGGCATATTGCTGCGGCTTGACGCCGAGGATGATGACATCGGCCTGCTGCACCGCCTCGGTGTTGCTGGCAGCCACCTGCACGCCCAGCTCGTCGGCCATGGACTGCGCATCGGCGGCGTTGAGCGAGGTGATGCGCACCTGCTGCGCCGGCACCAGGCCGGCACGCAGCACGCCGCTGAGGATGGCGCGGCCCATGTTGCCGCAGCCGAGAATCGTCAATTGCATGGACATCGCGTGTCTCCGTATCGATGCGGGGCTCAGCCCAGTTTCTGTTTCAGCAGCGCGTTGACCTGGCCCGGGTTGGCCTTGCCCTTGCTGGCCTTCATGACCTGGCCGACCAAGGCGTTGAAGGCCTTGTCCTTGCCCGCCTTGTATTGTTCGACGTTGCCCGGGTTGGCCGCGATCACCTCGTCGATGATGGCTTCCAGCGCGCCGGTATCGTTCATCTGCTTCAGGCCCTTGGCCTCGATCAGGGCATCGACTTCGCTGCCTTCACCGGTCCACAGCGCCTCGAACACCTGGCGGCCGGCGGCGTTGCTGATGGTGCTGTCGGCAATGCGCTGGATCAGCGCCGCCAGCTGCGTGGCAGATACCGGGCTTTGCGCCACCTCGATCTCGTCGGCATTCAGGCGGCGCGACAGCTCGCCCATGACCCAGTTGCTGCTCAGCTTGGGCTGGCCGCTGGCCTGCGCCACCTGCTCGAAGAAGGCCGCCATGTCGCGGCTCAGCGTCAACTGGCTGGCATCGTATTCGGGCAGGCCGTAATCATGGACGAAACGCTCGGCCATCTGGCGCGGCAGTTCCGGCATATCGGCCTGCACCTGCGCCACCCATTCAGGCGCAATCACCAGCGGCGGCAGGTCGGGATCGGGGAAATAGCGGTAATCGGCCGCATCTTCCTTGGTCCGCATGGCGCGCGTCTCGCCGGTGTCAGGATCGAACAACACGGTAGCCTGCTGGATCTCGTAGCCGTCTTCCAGCTGCTCGATCTGCCAGCGGATCTCGTAATCGATCGCCTGCTGCATGAAGCGGAAGCTGTTGAGGTTCTTGATCTCGCGACGCGTGCCCAGCGGCTCACCCGGCTTGCGCACGCTGACGTTGGCGTCACAGCGGAACGAGCCCTCCTGCATGTTGCCGTCACAGATGCCAATCCAGGTCACGATCTTGTGCAGCTCCTTGGCATAGGCCACGGCCTCCTCGGTGCTGCGCATGTCGGGCTCGGTCACGATTTCCAGCAGCGGTGTACCGGCGCGGTTCAGGTCGATACCGCTCTGGCCGATGAAATCCTCGTGCAGCGACTTGCCGGCATCTTCTTCCAGGTGGGCGCGCACCAGGCGCACCGTCTTCTTCTCGTCACCAACGTAGAACGATACCTCGCCGCCCTGCACCACCGGAATCTCGAACTGGCTGATCTGGTAACCCTTGGGCAGGTCCGGGTAGAAGTAGTTCTTGCGCGCAAAAATGCTGCGCGGCGCGATATGCGAACCGACCGCCAGGCCGAAACGGATGGCGCGATCAACCACGGCACGGTTCATCACCGGCAGCGTGCCCGGCAGCGCCAGGCAGACGGCGCTGGCCTGGGTGTTGGGTTCGGCACCAAAGGCGATGCTGGTGCGACTGAAAATCTTGCTCTGGGTCGACAGCTGGGCATGCGTCTCGAAGCCGATCACGACTTCATAGCCCTGGACGAGTTGCGTTGTGCTCTTGCTCATGGTGCTCAGATTCCTTGCGGCGCGCGCTGATGCCAGTCGGTGGCTTGCTGGAAGCGGTGGGCGGCGTTCAGCAGGCGGCCTTCCTGCAGGTAGTTGCCAATCAACTGCAGACCAACCGGCATGCCGGCCTCGCCGAAACCGGCCGGCACGCTCATCGCCGGCAGGCCGGCCAGCGATGCCGACAGCGTGTAGATGTCGGCCAGGTAATCATCCAGCGGGCTCTTCTCGGCACCCAGCTTGCCGGCCACACGCGGGGCCACCGGGCCGGCGATCAGGTCGCACTGGGCAAACGCCTGCTGCAACTGCTCGGCCAGCAAGCGGCGGATCTGCTGTGCCTTCAGGTAGTAGGCATCGTAGTAGCCATGGCTCAGCACATAGGTGCCGGTCAGGATGCGGCGCTTGACCTCTTCACCAAAACCTTCTTCGCGTGTCTTCTCGTACATGTCGGTCAAATCACCGTACCGGGCAGCACGATGGCCGTAACGCACGCCATCGAAACGGCTCAAATTGCTGCTGGCTTCGGCCGGGGCAATGATGTAGTAGACCGGAATGCTCACCGGCACCAGCGGCAGGGAAATGTCCACCAGCTTCGCGCCCAGCTTTTCGTATTCCTTCAGCGCCTCCTGCACGGCGGCGCGCACGTCGTCGCTCAGGCCTTCGTCCATGAACTCGCGCGGCACGCCGATGCGCAAGCCGTCGATGCTGTCATTCAGTTTCAGGCTGTAATCCTCGACCGGCACATCAAGCGACGTGGCATCACGGTCGGCATCCACACCGCTCATGGCGCTCAGCAGCAGCGCGCAGTCCTCGGCCGTGTGTGCCATCGGGCCGGCCTGGTCCAGGCTGCTGGCGTAGGCAATCATGCCGTAGCGGCTGACGCGGCCATAGGTCGGCTTGATGCCGGTGACGCCACAGAACGAGGACGGCTGGCGGATCGAGCCGCCGGTATCGGAGCCGGTGGCACAGGGGGCCAGCTGCGCCGCCAGCGCCGCCGAGCTGCCGCCCGAGGAGCCACCCGGCACACGCGTCAGGTCCCAGGGGTTGAGCGTCTTGCCGAAGGCGGAGTTTTCGGTGCCCGCGCCCATGGCAAATTCGTCCATGTTCAGCTTGCCCAGCGTGACCATGCCGGCACCGGCATCCTGACCGCCCTGGTCCTGGTTGCCAAAGCCCAGGCGTGCCACCACGGTGGCGTCAAACGGGCTGCGGTAGCCTTCCAGCATCTTGCTGGCGGCGGTAGTCGGCCACTCGCGCGTGACGAACACGTCCTTGTGCGCGATCGGCACGCCGGTCAGCGGCGTGGCCTGGCCGGCGGCGATGCGCGCATCGGCCTGGGCTGCCTGCTGCAGCGTGGCATCGGCATCGATGCTCAGGTAGGCGTTGATATCGGCGCGGGCCTGGCTACGGGCCAGGAAATGCTGCGCCAGTTCGGTGGCACTGGCCTGGCCGCTCTGCAGCAGGCGGCCCAGTCCGGCCACGGTTTGGGTGTGGAATTCGCTCATGGTGGAAATCTGTTGCGGGTCTGTGGGAGGCACGCGGCCTTACTCGATCACCTTGGGCACCAGGAACAGGCCGTTCTCGACCGCCGGGGCGCTGCGCTGGTTGGCTTCGCGCTGGTTGGGTTCGCTGGCGACGTCGTCGCGCAGGCGCAGGGCCACTTCCTGCATCACGTCAGTCGGGTGTGCCAGCGGCTGCACGCCGGTGGTGTCCACCTCCTGCATGGCACCGACCACGGTGTCGAAAAACTGGTTGAGATGATCCTGCAGGCGCGGGCTTTCCTCGGCGGTCAGCGACAGCCGGGACAGCTTGGCAATGGAGGCGATATTTTCTGCGGTAAGGGACATGGAGCAATCTCTTGTCGGATGAACGCCACGCCAGTGCCGGGCAGCTGCTGCAGGGCTGATGGTGCAATGCAACAAAAGGGCTTGACCGGACGCCAAAAGTGACGTTCGGATACTGACGCAATACGGCGGATAAGGTATTATCCTAGGTTTGGAACCGGTCTGCGAATGGCCGTGCGCAATGCCGTTGCCAACGTCCTGTCCAAGACGATCGCCATGGTGCCCGCAGCGCCCGCATCCCCTTCCCGAAACAGACACTTCCCCCATATGCAGCGCCGCCGCAGGCATCTCTTGCGACGGGCTTGAAGGATCCTACCCATGTTTTCTGGTTTCCGCCGGTACTTCTCGACTGACCTGGCCATCGACCTCGGCACCGCCAACACCCTGATCTGCACCCGTGACAAGGGCATCGTCCTGGACGAGCCCTCCGTCGTGGCGATCCGCCACGAAGGCGGCCCCAACGGCCGCAAGGTGATCCAGGCCGTCGGCCGTGACGCCAAGGCGATGCTCGGCAAGGTGCCCGGCAACATCGACGCGATCCGCCCGATGAAGGACGGCGTGATCGCCGATTTCGTCGTCACCGAGCAGATGATCAAGCAGTTCATCAAGATGGTGCATCCGCGCTCGGTGCTGCGCCCCAGCCCGCGCATCATTGTCTGCGTGCCCTGCGGCTCGACCCAGGTCGAGAAGCGCGCCATCCGTGACGCGGCCCTTGGCGCCGGCGCCAGCGACGTGTTCCTGATCGAGGAGCCCATGGCCGCCGCCATCGGTGCCGGCCTGCCGGTGTCCGAAGCCAGCGGCTCGATGGTGGTCGACATCGGCGGCGGTACCACCGAAGTCGGCGTGATCAGCCTGGGCGGCATGGTCTACAAGGGCAGCGTGCGCGTCGGTGGCGACCGTTTCGACGACGCCATCATCAACTACATCCGCCGCAACTACGGCATGCTGATCGGCGAGCAGACCGCCGAGGCGATCAAGAAGGAAATCGGTTCTGCCTTCCCCGGCTCCGAAGTCAAGGAGATGGAAGTCAAGGGCCGTAACCTGTCCGAAGGCGTGCCGCGCAGCTTCACCATCAGCAGCAACGAGATCCTCGAGGCGCTGAGCGAGCCGCTCAACCAGATCGTCAGCGCCGTCAAGACCGCGCTGGAGCAGACCCCGCCCGAACTGGGTGCCGACATTGCCGACCGCGGCATGATGCTGACCGGCGGTGGCGCCCTGCTGCGTGACCTGGATCGCCTGCTGGCCGAAGAAACCGGCCTGCCGGTGCTGGTGGCCGAAGACCCGCTGTCCTGCGTGGTGCGCGGCTGCGGCATCGCGCTGGAGCGCATGGACCGCCTCGGCAGCATCTTCACCGACGACTGAGTTCTGTCGGAGCCGGCTGCACGCCGGTTCTGCCAGATACGCCTGCCATGGCCCTGGACACCCTGGAACGCAGCACGCCCCGCCTGTTCCATCGCGGGCCGTCTCCCCTGACCCAACTGGGCATCGCCGCCATCGTGGCGGTGTTCCTGATGCTGGCCGACAGCCGCTTTCAGGTGGGCAATTCGGCGCGATCGGTGCTGGCCACCGTGCTGGCGCCGCTGCAGTGGCTGAGCGCGCAACCGGTGAAATCGGTCAACCTGATGGGCGATTACGTCACCACGCTGGACAGCGCGCGCCAGAGCCAGGAGCAGGCCGCCCTGCTGATTGCACAGCAGGCACTCAAGGCCCAGCGCGCCGAGCTGCTGCAGCGTGAAAACGAACAACTGCGCCAGATGCTCAGCCTGCAGCAGGCGCTGCCGATCCAGGCACGCGCCGCCGAGATCGTCTATATCGCGCCCGATCCGTTCACGCGCAAGGTCGTCATCAACAAGGGCAGCGCCCAGGGCGTGGCACTGGGCTCGCCGGTGATCGACTCCACCGGCCTGCTCGGCCAGACGATCCGCGTGTTCCCGCTCAGCAGCGAAGTCTCGCTGATCGACAACCCCGAGTATTCCGTGCCCATCCTCAACACGCGCAGCGGCCAGCGTGGCCTGGCCTTTGGCGATGGCGAAGCTTCCCAAGCCGGCATGCTGGAAGTGCGCTTTGTCTCGCACAATGCCGATTTCCAGGTCGGTGACGTGCTCACCACCAGCGGCAGCGGCGGCATCTACCCGGCCGGCCTGCCGGTCGGTACCGTGACCGTGGTCGAACGCCAGAGCAGCACCTCGTTCTCGCGCGTGCAGGTGCAGCCTTCGGCACGCCCGCTGGCGCTCGGCTATGTGCTGGTGCTGGATCCGCAACCGGTGGTGCAGCAGGAGGCCGCCGCAGCCGCGGCTGATGCCGCCAGCCAGCCGGCATCGACAGGGAGCGCGCCATGAGCCTGCACCGTACCGAGCAGCTGCTGCTGCCCGTCAAGCCCTGGTTCATCGTCGGCAGCCTGTTCGTGGCGCTGCTGCTGAACCTGCTGCCGTTTGGCCGCACCCCGTGGGTGCCCGACATCCTGCTGCTGGTGCTGGCCTTCTGGGTGCTGCAGCAGCCGCTGTTCGTCGGCGTGACGATCGCCTTCCTGTGCGGGCTGGTGATGGACGTGCACCATACGACCTTGCTCGGCATGCACGCGCTGGCCTACAGCATCGTGGCCTGCCTGATGCACCTGTCGCGCCGCCACCTGCAATGGTTCTCGCCCTGGTCGCAGATGCTGCAGGTGTTCGGCATCCTGCTGCTGGGTCATGGCTGCCTGTGGCTGCTGCGCCTGATTGCCGGTGGCGACTTCCCCGGCTGGTCGCTGTTGCTGGCACCGGTGATCGAGGCCGTGCTGTGGCCCTTCATCAGCCTGCTGCTGCTGGCACCGCAGCGCCTCGCGCCCGACCGCGACCTGACGCGTCCGCTGTGAGCCGCCTGTGGCCATGATGTCCGGACTGCATTCCGCCAGTGATATCCGCAACGCCGAGGCGCAGCAGAGCGCCTTCCGGCTGCGCCTGCTGGCCATGGGCGCGCTGGTGCTGATCTGCTTCAGCCTGCTGGTCTGGCGCTGGAGCGTGCTGCAGATCGCGCGCCACGACACCTACCTGGAACAGGCCGAACGCAACCGCACCGCCCTGCTGCCCATCGTGCCCAGCCGCGGCCAGATCATGGACCGCAACGGCATCGTGCTGGCGACCAACTACTCGGCCTACACGCTGGAGCTGACGCCCAGCAAGATCGATGACGTGGACGAGACGATTGATGCGCTGGCCGAGATCATCCCGATTTCCGATGCCGATCGGCGCCGCTTCAAGCGCTTGCGCCAGGACAGCCGCAGCTTCGAGGCAGTGCCGCTGCGCAGCCGCCTGAGCGAGGAAGAGATCGCGCGCTTCTCGGCGCAGCGCTACCGTTTTCCGGGCGTGGCCATCAATGCCCGGCTCTACCGCTACTACCCGTATACCGAATCCGGCAGCCATCTGATCGGCTATATCGGCCGCATCAACCAGCGCGAGAAGGAACGCATCGAGGACAGCGACCTGGCCGACAACTACAAGGGCACCGAGCATATCGGCAAGCTCGGCGTGGAGCAGGCCTACGAGGAGCAGCTGCACGGCACCTCCGGCCGCGAGCAGATGGAAACCACCGCCGGCGGCTTTGTCGTGCGCCGGCTCGCCAGCAGCCCGTCCACGCCGGGACAGAACGTGATCCTGTCGGTCGACATCAAGCTGCAGATGATGGTGGAGCAGCTGTTCGGCAAGCGCCGTGGCGCGCTGGTGGCGATCGATCCGCGTGACGGCCAGGTGCTGGCACTGGTCAGCGCCCCGACCTTCGATCCCAACCTGTTTGTCGACGGCATCGACCACGAGAGCTGGAATGCGCTGAACAACTCGCCGGACACGCCCTTGCTGAACCGCGCGATCCGCGGCACCTACCCGCCCGGCTCCACCTACAAGCCCTTCATGGCGCTGGCGGCACTGGAAACCGGCACCCGCACCGCCGGCACCACGATCCACGATCCCGGCTACTACATGTTCGGCAGCCACCGCTTCCGCAGCGGCCATGCGCTGGGCAGCGTCAACCTGCACCGCAGCATCGTCAAGTCGAGCAACGTCTACTATTACTCGCTGGCGCACGAGATGGGCGTGCAGAAGATCCATGATTTCATGGCACCGCTCGGCTTTGGCCAGTCCTCCGGCATCGACATGCGCGGCGAGACGCGCGGCATCCTGCCGAGCCCGGAATGGAAGCGCAACACCTACAAGCGCGCGGCCCAGCAGAAGTGGTTGGCCGGCGAGACGATTTCGCTCGGCATTGGCCAGGGCTACAACAGCTTCACCATGCTGCAGCTGGCGAATGCGCTGGCGACGCTGGTGAACGGCGGCCACAAGTACGAGCCGCGCGTGGTGCAATCGCTGCAGGATCCGGAAACGCGCCAGCTGCACACGCCGGAGCGGGACCCGGCGCAGGACCTGGGCTACCAGCCCGAGCACATCACCATGGTCAAGAACGGCATGGTGGGCGTGACGCTGGAAGGTACCGGCCGCGGCGTGTTTGCCGGTGCCGGCTACCTGAGCGGAGGCAAGACCGGTACCGCGCAGGCGGTGTCGATTGCCCAGGGCCAGCGCTACAACGCGGCCGCGCTGGCCGAGCGCAAGCGTGACCACTCGCTCTACGTGGCGTTTGCGCCGGCTGACAATCCGACGATTGCCGTGGCCGTGATCGTGGAAAACGCCGGTTTTGGTGCCACCGCCGCAGCCCCTATCGCGCGCCGCGTGCTCGACTACTGGCTGATGGGCCAATACCCGAACGAAGCCGATATCGC
>JAAYCV010000117.1 GCA_012729605.1 Ramlibacter sp.
AGCGCAAGCCCGATGCGATCCAGCTCGGCATCGACGCCCAGGGCGCGCTGTTCTGGAACGGCCAGGCGCTGCCAGCCAGCGAACTGCAGCCGCGCCTGCAGGCCGCCGCCACGCAACAGCCGCAACCGCAGCTGCAACTGCAGGCCGATCGCAATGTGCGCTACGAGGCCGTGGCGCAGACCCTGGCCGCGGCCCAGCAGGCCGGACTGAGCCAGGTCGGCTTCGTCACGGAGCCGCAGCGATGATGGCGTCGGACGAGCCTCGCCCTCCCGCTGCCGCCCCGACTCCGGCGGCAGCCACGGACGGCACGCCAGCAGCCGCGCCGCCAGCGATCCCGAGCGAGCAGTTGATGCGCGGCCAGCGCAGCATCACCATCGTGCACCGCGGCGTCACCTACCAGCTGCAGGCGACGCGCCAGGGCAAGCTGATCCTGACCAAGTAGCCCAGCCCACCATTTACCTTCGCTCACGATTCGCTACAGCTGCAGCAGACTGGCTTGCGTTACCCTTGTATGCAAGGAGTATTACGCATGATTCACATCTCTTCTTCCCGCTTCCGCACGACAGCGGCTGCCATTCTGGCGATCAGCGCCGTGTCCCTGCTCTCGGCCTGCGCCGGTGTGCGCTCGACCAATACCTCGGGCGTTTCCGGCAGTGGCGTGCAGGCCTATGGCCTGGCCGATATCAGCGTCGGCAGCAGCCGCTCCACAGGCTACAGCCGCAGCGGCCTGTCCAGCCACCAGTCGCACATCGGCATTGGCGGCGCCATCGACCTGAACTGACGGATACATTTCCCCGTCATCAGAATGTGACATACTTGTTTACAATGATTCGCATCTTGCAGTGAACTGCAAGCTTTGGCCCACATCCAAATCATCATGGTGGGCACAAAGACCACCTGATCTTTCATTACTACAGGAGCTTCCCGCCCATGAACGACCGATTGCACTCCCCCAGCTGGGGCCGCGCTTCGATCACCCCCGTACAGCGCAACCGCGTGCTGCGCAACACTTTCTGGCTGCTCGCACTGAGCATGATCCCGACTGTCATCGGCGCCTGGATCGGTGTCAGCACCGGCATCGTGTCCGGCCTGGGCACCGGCCTGAGCCTGATGCTGTTCTTCGGCGGCGCCTTCGGCTTCATGTACGCCATCGAGAAGACCAAGAACTCCGCTGCCGGCGTGCCGGTGCTGCTGGGCTTCACCTTCTTCATGGGCCTGATGCTGTCGCGCATCCTGGGTGCCGTGCTGGGCATGGGCAACGGTGCCGGCATCGTGATGAGCGCCTTCGCCAGTACCGCCGGCGTGTTCGGCGTGATGGCAGTGCTGTCCACCGTGATCAAGCGTGACCTGTCCGGCATGGGTTCCTGGCTGTTCGTCGGTGCCTTGGTCGTCCTGTTCGGCATGCTGGCCAACATCTTCATTGGCTCCGGCCCGATGATGATGGCGCTGTCCGTGCTGATGACCGGCGTGTTCAGCCTCTACATCCTGTACGACCTGAAGCGCATCATTGACGGCGGCGAGACCAACTACATCTCCGCCACGCTGGCGCTCTACCTGGACATCTACAACGTGTTCCAGGGCTTCCTGGCCATCTTCGGCCTGGGTGGTGGCAGCAGCGACTAATCAGCTGACCGCCTGAACGACGAAAGCCCCGCTCTGCGGGGCTTTTTCGTGGGTGATGGGCTGTAACGATCCAGACTGGTCGGATCCCTAGCACTTACTGCGCCAGCCCCCAGCGCGCATCATCGCGCTCAAACACCGCCATGCTTTCCACGTGCGCCGTGTGCGGGAACATGTTGACCACGCCCGC
>JAAYCV010000118.1 GCA_012729605.1 Ramlibacter sp.
CAGACCCGCGTCAGCGGCGATGACTGGGTGCGTGCCTGCCCGGCGCACGGCCAGCGCAAGCAGCCGCCCGGTGACGGTGACCAGCGTGATGACGAGGGTGGCGATGGTGACGGCGGCGAATAAGCCGTGCAAGCCGGCACGCGGCCCGTCAAAGGCCGAGCTGATGGCGCAGCAGGTGCAGGAAGCGATCCGTCCCGGCCAGTCGGTCGAGTTGCTGAAGGAGCTGCATATCCTGACGCGCGATGGCGCACTGAACCAGGATTCGCGCCGCAAGCTCAAGCAGGTCTACCACCTGTTCGGCTTTATCGAGAAGATCCTGCTGGAGCTGGAAGCCGCCGGCAACAGCGCGATCACGCTGGCCGACCACGGTGCCGGCAAGTCCTACCTGGGCTTCATCATCTACGACCTGTTCTTCCAGCAGCGCGAGGGCGGCACGATTTACGGCATCGAGACGCGCGAGGAGCTGGTGCAGCGCTCGCGTGCGCTGGCGCAGCAGCTCGGTTTTGCGCGTATGCGCTTTCTGCCACTGACGGTACAGCAGTCGGCCAGCAGCACGGAGCTGCCGGAGCGCATTGACGTGGTGACGGCGCTGCACGCCTGCGATACCGCCACCGACGATGCGATCGCCTTTGGCCTGCAGAAGCAGGCCGGCCACATGGTGCTGGTGCCGTGTTG
The DNA here is from genome assembly GCA_012729605.1 of Ramlibacter sp. Lineage (GTDB taxonomy): Bacteria > Pseudomonadota > Gammaproteobacteria > Burkholderiales > Burkholderiaceae_C > Brachymonas > Brachymonas wangyanguii. The sequence continues at coordinate 676 of JAAYCV010000118.1, forward strand.
CCAGGCCGAGACCGCCAGTTTCCTGCGCCAGAACAAGGCCTTCAACCTGTCGCGCACGCCGCTGGCCGAGCTGTGGCGCCACCCGCTGCACACGCGCGAGATGGGCAGCCAGATCACCAACGTGCTGCGCTGCCTGTACCTGGAGTCGCAGGGTTACAGTGTCACCGTGACTGAGCTGGTGGGCTGGGAGCACAGCATGAAGAACGAGCTGATCCTGGCGCAGTACACCGGCCAGAAGAAGCGCAGCGCGGCCCAGCGCATCCACGCCATGGCCGAGGAGTTTGGCCTGCAGGAGCTGCTGGCGCTGCGCTATCCACTGGTGGCCGATATGGCCAAGCGCGCCGGGTGAGGCCGGTCCGGGTTTAGTCCTACAGACGGGCCCGCTGGCAGACTCGACAATGGGTATTGATGTGCAGGCCTCCCGCTTGCGCCAGACCATAAGGAGAATGCCATGTCCATGTACCCCACTTCCGGCTACACCATGGAGGACCTGTTCAGCCAGCTCGGCCTGCCCAGCGACGAGCAGGCGATCCGGGATTTTGTGCAGAACAACCGTCTGGATGCCAGTTGCGTCAATCTGTGCGATGCACCGTTCTGGAACGAGAGCCAGGCGCGCTTCCTGAAGGAAGAACTGGAGCGCGATGCCAACTGGGCGGTGGTGGTCGATGACCTGGCCGCACGCCTGCAGGGCGAGCCGCCGGAGGTCTGCCCGGTCTCGAACTGATCCCGATCCTGGGCTGAGGGAAGTCAGCCCAGCCTGAAACGGCGTGCCAGCCCGCTGGCACGCAGTACCCATTTCTCGATTTCCGCCACCACGAATACCAGCAGGCCGGCCGCCAGCACCTTGAGCCATTCGTACAGGCTCAGGCCGGCAGAGCCGAACAGCTCCTGCATCCACGGCAGGTAGGTATAGGCCAGTTGCAGCGGCACGCAGGCCAGCATGGCCGCCGGCACATACCAGTTGCCGGTCAGTCCCTCGCGCGTCAGCACCGGCTTCAGGATATGCCGGCTGTTGAGCAGGTAGAACACCTCGCAGGCGACCACGGTATTGACTGCCATGGTGCGTGCTACTTCCAGGCTGGTGCCCGAGCGCAACTCCCACAGGAACAGGCCAAGCGTGGACAGCATGAACAGCAGCGAGACCAGCAGCAGGCGCCAGATGAAGAAGCCGGACAGCAAGGCTTCATGCGCGCGGCGCGGTGGCCGCTGCATGATGCCGGGCTCGGCCGGCTCGAAGGCCAG
>JAAYCV010000119.1 GCA_012729605.1 Ramlibacter sp.
CAATGCCGCCGGCGGTTTCCAGCGCCTGGCCAAAATCGATCTCTTCGCGCGAGTAGCGCAGTGTGCTGGCGGGTAGCGGCTGGCCGTGCGCATAGTGCGCGCCAAACCAGGCCGGAATCTGCTCGCCCAGCCAGCCGGTATTGACCAGCAACTCGGTAAAGCCCTGGCTGGCCAGCGCGCGCATCGGCCACTCCAGCAAGGGCCGGCCCTGCACCTGCAGCAGTGGCTTGGGCGTGTGGTCGGTCAGCGGGCGCATGCGGTTGCCGCGGCCGGCAGCCAGCAGCATGGCCTGGGCCGGGGAACGGGGGGTACTCGGGGTGACAGCGTCAGACATGGGCAGGAGTGGGGCTGGCCGGCGCCGGGTGCGTCCGGGTCTGGCGGGATTGTAATTCCCTGCCTGCGTCTGTGCCTTGTATCCATTTGCTGCAATTGCGCTTGACAAGGTTAAAATGGAGGGTATTTCCCATTTCATCCACACCCCGGAGTCCACCCGCATGACCTCCACCGTATCGGCCACCACCATGGCCAATGCCATTCGCGCGCTGTCCATGGATGCCGTACAGCAGGCCAATTCCGGTCACCCCGGTGCCCCGATGGGCATGGCCGACATGGCTGTCGCCCTGTGGGGCCAGCACCTGCGTCACAACCCGTCCAACCCGCAGTGGCACGATCGTGACCGTTTCGTGCTCAGCAATGGCCATGCGTCGATGCTGATCTACTCGCTGCTGCACCTGACCGGTTACGAGTTGCCGCTGGACGAGCTGAAAAACTTCCGCAAGCTGCACAGCAAGACGCCGGGCCACCCGGAAGTCGACATCACCCCGGGCGTGGAAACCACTACCGGCCCGCTGGGCCAGGGCATCACCAACGCGGTGGGCATGGCGCTGGCAGAAAAGCTGCTGGCGGCCGAATTCAACCGCCCCGGCCACGACATCGTCAACCACCACACTTATGTGTTCCTGGGTGACGGTTGCCTGATGGAAGGCATCAGCCACGAGGCCTGCGCCCTGGCTGGTGCCTGGAAGCTGGACAAGCTGATCGCGCTGTACGATGACAACGGCATCAGCATCGACGGTCAGGTCCAGCCCTGGTTCGTGGACGATACCGCCAAGCGCTTCGAGGCCTACCAGTGGAACGTGATCGGTCCGGTCGACGGCCATGATGCCGCCGCCGTGAGCGCCGCCATCGCCCAGGCCAAGGTCGGCAATGGCAAGCCCACGCTGATCATCTGCAAGACGCATATCGGCAAGGGCAGCCCGAACCGTGTCGATACCGCCAAGGCGCACGGCGAACCGCTGGGTGCCGAGGAAATCGCGCTGACGCGCCAGGCGCTGGGCTGGGAACACGGCCCGTTCGAGATTCCGCAGGAGGTCTACGCCGCCTGGGACGCACGCGACGCCGGCCAGAAGACCGAAGCTGCCTGGGACAGCGTGTTTGCCGGCTACGCCATGGCGCACCCGATCCTGGCCGCCGAATTCCTGCGCCGCATGAACGGCCAGCTGAGCGATGACTTCGCCCGCATCTGCATCCAGGCTACGCAGCAGGCTGCCGAAAAGGCCGAGACCGTGGCATCGCGCAAGGCTAGCCAGATCGCGCTGAACGCCTTTACCGCCGCCATGCCCGAGCTGCTGGGCGGCAGTGCCGACCTGACCGGCTCCAACCTGACCAACACCCCGTCCACGCCGGCCTTCCGCGTCGATGCCGTCGGTGCCGTGGTCAAGACCGAAGACGGTCAGATCGGCCGCCACATCAACTACGGCGTGCGCGAGTTTGGCATGGCGGCCATCATGAACGGCGTGGCGCTGCATGGCGGCTACATCCCCTACGCTGGTACCTTCCTGACCTTCAGCGATTACAGCCGCAACGCGATCCGCATGGCGGCGCTGATGAAGCAGCGCGTGGTGCACGTGTTCACGCACGATTCCATCGGCCTGGGTGAAGACGGCCCGACGCACCAGTCGATCGAGCACGCCGCCAGCCTGCGCCTGATTCCGGGCCTGGATGTCTGGCGCCCGTGCGATACCGCCGAGACGGCGGTCGCCTGGTCGGTGGCATTGCAGAACCGCGAGCGTCCCACGGCACTGCTGCTGAGCCGCCAGAACCTGCCTTATCTGCCCAAGCATGACCTGAGCATCATCCACAAGGGCGGCTATGTGCTGTCCGATCCGGCTGACGGCCAGTCGCCGCAGGCGGTGCTGATCGCTACCGGCAGCGAAGTGCAGCTGGCGGTCGAGGCGCAGAAGCAGCTGGCCGAACAGGGCGTGGCAGTGCGCGTGGTCAGCATGCCCAGCAGCACCACCTTCGACCGCCAGGACGAGGCCTACCGCCAGACCGTGCTGCCGGCCGGCCTGCCGCGCGTGGCGGTGGAAATGGGCGTGACTGCCTTCTGGTACAAGTACGGCTGTGCGGCCGTGGTCGGTATCGATACCTATGGCGAATCTGCTCCGGCAGGCGCGCTGTTCAAGCATTTCGGATTCACTGCCGATAACGTGGCTGCCCAGGTGCAGGCCGTGCTCGGCAACTGAATTTTTTTCCGGTTTCCAGTTTTATATTCAAGGAGAAAATCCCATGGCAATCAAAGTAGGCATCAACGGCTTCGGCCGCATCGGTCGTTGCGTGTTCCGCGCTGCTGTCGAGAATTTCGGCAATGACATCGAAGTGGTCGGCATCAACGACCTGCTGGAGCCCGACTACCTGGCTTACATGCTGCAGTACGACAGCGTGCACGGCCGTTTCAAGGGCGACGTGAAGGTCGAGGGCAACAACCTGGTGGTGAATGGCAAGACCATCCGCCTGACCGCCGAAAAGGATCCGGCCAACCTGAAGTGGGGCGAGATCGGCGTGGACGTGGTGATCGAGTCCACCGGCATCTTCCTGACCAAGGAAGGCGCACAGAAGCACATTGACGCCGGCGCCAAGAAGGTGATCATGTCGGCTCCGTCCAAGGACGACACCCCGATGTTCGTGCACGGCGTGAACTGCGCCAGCTATGCCGGCGAGCCGATCATCTCCAACGCTTCCTGCACCACCAACTGCCTGGCACCCGTGGCCAAGGTGCTGAACGACAAGTGGGGCATCAAGCGCGGCCTGATGACCACCGTGCACGCTGCTACCGCCACGCAGAAGACCGTGGACGGCCCGTCCAACAAGGACTGGCGCGGTGGCCGCGGTATCCTGGAAAACATCATCCCGTCCAGCACTGGCGCTGCCAAGGCCGTGGGCGTGGTGCTGCCGGCCCTGAAGGGCAAGCTGACCGGCATGTCCTTCCGCGTGCCGACCTCTGACGTGTCCGTGGTTGACCTGACCGTGGAACTGGAAAACTCTGCCAGCTACGAAGAGATCTGCGCCGAAATGAAGGCCCAGTCCGAAGGCAAGATGAAGGGCGTGCTGGGTTACACCGAAGACAAGGTGGTGGCTACCGACTTCCGTGGCGATTCCCGCAGCAGCATTTTTGACGCCGAAGCCGGCATCGCGCTGGACGGCAACTTCGTCAAGCTGGTGAGCTGGTACGACAACGAGTGGGGCTACTCCAACCGTTGCCTGGACATGGTCAAGGTCGTGAACGCCAAGTAAGCGCCTCCTCCTGACGTAATGTCACAAGCCGGCCTGGTGCAAATCAGGCCGGCTTTTTCACATCCGTCGTCTGGCGGAGCGGCAAGCGCCGGCGCGTGGCTTATCATCAGGCTATCCCCCTTCAGAAATCCGGCAGCACGGGTGCTGCCCAGTCAGGAGCTGTTGCATGAAAGTTTCCGCCATCCAGATGGTGTCCGGCACCTCGGTTGCCACCAACATGATCACTGCCCAGGAGCTGCTGCGCGAGGCCGCCGGCAAGGGTGCCGAACTGGCGATCCTGCCCGAGTACTTCTGCCAGATGGCGCTGCGCGACGAGCAAAAACTGGAGCTGGCGGAAGAGCCGGGCCAGGGCCCGCTGCAGAACTTCCTGGCCGAGATGGCGAATGACCTGAACCTGTGGCTGGTGGGCGGCGCGATTCCGCTGCGCAGCGAGGATCCGAATCGTGTCACCAACAGCTCGCTGGTGTACAACCCGGACGGCAAGCAGGTGGCGCGCTACGACAAGATCCACCTGTTCGCCTTCCACCGTGGTGGCGAGAGCTATGATGAATCGCGTGTGCAGGTGGCGGGATCGGAGCCGGTGACGTTTGACCTGCCGTCCACGGATGGTCACACCTGGCGTGTTGGCCTGTCCACCTGCTATGACCTGCGCTTCCCGGAGCTGTACCGCCAGCTGGCTGCCGACCTGATCGTGGTGCCGAGCGCGTTTACCTACACCACCGGCCAGTCGCACTGGGAAATCCTGCTGCGCGCACGTGCCATCGAGAACCTGGCCTATGTGGCGGCCCCGGCACAAGGTGGCCGCCATGAAAACGGCCGCCGCACCTGGGGCCAGACCATGATCGTCAACCCCTGGGGCAAGCTGCTGGCCGAACGCGCCAACGATGCCGGCGTGGTGACGGCTAACTGTGACTGGGAGATGATGCAGGAGATGCGCCAGCAGCTGCCGGCGCTGGGGCATCGACGATTGTAAACGGTCTGCGTCTGCCATCTGCCTGATCACCTGCCCCGTACAGCTGGCGCTGGCGGGGCATTGTCATGCTGGCGTCGTGTAGGCTGCCCGGGTAGCCTGGAAATGGCACCATGCGCGAGGCTGGCTATCTGCCTGCTTCTCTTGCCGGTGCACTATCTTTCTGTGACGCTTTTTCATTTAAAGGACCCCCATGCGCGAAGCCCTCATAGCCATGGTCATCATCGCCGGCAGCGCCATGCCGATCCAGGCCGCCATCAACAGCCAGCTGCGCAGTGGCCTGCTCGGCAGCCCGGTGCTGGCCAGCCTGGTCTCGTTTGCCATGGGCACGCTGGCCTTGCTGCTGGTCTACTTTGGCGCGCTGCGCGGTGGCCTGCCCAGCATGGCCGAACTGGGCAAGACGCAGTGGTGGATGTGGCTGGGCGGACCGCTCGGGGCGTTCTTTGTGCTCACCAGCATCCTGGCAGCACCGCGCATTGGCGCGGCCAGCATGATCGTGCTGTTCGTTGCCGGCCAGATCCTGATGGCGCTGGTGCTGGATCACTTTGGCCTGCTCGGCATGCCGCTGCGTGAAGTCAACGCCACGCGCCTGCTCGGTGCCGCGCTGGTGCTGGTTGGCGCGCTGCTCGTCACGCGCGGTTGAGGCATGAAAAAACCGGCTGCGGCACAGGGCCACAGCCGGTTGCATCCGTCAGTCAGGCCAGGCCTGACTTAGGGGATCAATAGGTCAGGATCAGCTGGTAGATCGAGGTCGTACCGCTCACCTCGTTGCCCACCATCAGCAGCGGCTTGCCGTTAGGCGACTGGGCTGCCGGGATAAACGCCAGGCCTTCCGGACCCAGGTCACCCGCCTTCACGGTAGACGGATCCTTGG
>JAAYCV010000120.1 GCA_012729605.1 Ramlibacter sp.
CATGCTCCCACTGCAGCCAGGCCTGGCGATGCGGCCACTGCGCCTGCACGCGTTCACGCAGCCAGGCTTCCAGCGGCTGCAACCAGTGGCCAGATACGGCCGATCCCGGCACGGTCTGCGCCAGCTTCAGCCATTCAAGCACGGCATCGCTGTCCGCCTGCGGTGCGCAAGCGCGCAACAGGCTCATCAGCTGGCTCGCCGCACGCGTGGTGGAGAGCTTCCAGCCGGTCTCGTCACGCACCGTCAGGTGCTGTGCCTCCAGCTGGGCGCGGATACGGCGCGTCAAGGCGCGGTCGCTGTCCACCAGCGCCACCAGCCCGCTGCGCCGTTCCACGGCCTGCTGCACGCAGGCCGCGGCGCGCGCTGCCTGATCTTCCAGGTCGCGCGCCCGATGCCATTGCACCGGCTCCAGCACTATCGCCTGGCCGGCCTCCTCCCAGAACGCGGGGATGTCGATCACACAGCCAGCCTCGGGCTGCTGCTCCAGCCAGCGCGCATAGAGGGCCTCGGACAGCGGATCCCGCTGATAGCCGCGCAGCAGCACCAGCGCATCGGGCGTTTCCTGTTCCAGCGTATCGAACAGGATGTCGGTGCCATAGGACGAACTGCCAACCCAGGCCAGCGCCACCTGCGCCACCACCTGCTCGTAACGCATTGGTGCCGCGCCCAGACTGTCCAGCAGCTGTGGCAGCAACGCCTGCATCCAGGCCAGCCGCTGCTGGGGCGACTGCGCCTGTGCCAACGGTGCCAGTTGCTGCGCGGCCTCGCGCACGCGGCCCGCCAGCCAGCTCGCCTGCTGGCGCAAGCCGGCAGCCTGCAGCAGCTGGCCAGCCGTCAGCAGGTCCTGCGCGGCATCCTGGCTGTAGTCGGCGGCCGTCGGTACATGCGGCGCCAGCCGCGCCGCCCAGTTGAAGGTGGTCTCGAACCGTGGCAGCAAGCCGGCCTGCGGCAGCTGTGCCCAGTGCGCGCGCACCACGGGCAGCAGCTGCGCATAGGGCAGCAGTACCACCGTGCGTGCCGGATCGGCCCCGCGTTGCTGCAGATGTTGCTGCAACTGCATGCACAAGGCCAGCCATTTCTCCTGTGTGATTGTGCTCATTGCTCCTCCCTGCCCCTGATGCTAGCGGATCAATTTCCCATCCATGATGGGGTCGCCTGTTTCTGTCACAATAAGGCCATCATGGCAGCCCCGCAGCCCGGTTGGCTGCTGCATACCACCAAAGGAAACCACCATGGCCAGCGACCTGATCAAACACACTACCGACGCAACCTTCCAGGCAGATGTCCTGCAATCCACGGCGCCCGTGCTGCTGGACTTCTGGGCCGAATGGTGCGGTCCCTGCAAGGCGATCGCCCCGGTGCTGGACGAACTCGCCAAGGAATACGACGGCAAGCTGCAGATCGTCAAGATGAACGTCGATGACAACCGCAACGTGCCGGCCCAGTACGGCATCCGTGGCATTCCCACGCTGATGCTGTTCAAGGGCGGCCAGGCCGTCGCCACCAAGGTGGGTGCCCTGGCCAAGCCGCAGCTGGTCGCCTTCATCAACGAACAGCTGGGCTGATTCCGCACGACTCCTGTCTTCCCGGGCCGGATGGTCAGCACATGCCCTCCGGCCCCGCATCCAGCGCAGCTTTTGTGTCTATAATCTGCGCACACCATGTGCATACCCGTCAGATACCGGCAATCGGTATCTCCGGCACAGCCAGCCTACCCTGCTGCCGCTGATTGTCAGTCCGGTATCCAGATCACCTCCCAGTTTTTCCCGGTATCCGCCCCTGTACCCGAGCGTACAGTCGCGCCACACCGCCCCCTTTCCTTTTTCCCTAGACGCAATACCATGCATCTGAACGAACTCAAGGCCCTGCACGTCTCCGAAGTGCTGAAGCAGGCCGAAGAACTCGAGATCGAAAACACCGGCCGCATGCGCAAGCAGGAGCTGATGTCTGCCATCATCAAGAAGCGCGCCCGCGCCGGCGAACAGGTGTTTGCCGACGGCGTGCTGGAAATCCTGCCCGACGGTTTCGGTTTCCTGCGCAACCCCGACAGCAACTACACCGCCAGCACCGACGATATCTACATCAGCCCGAGCCAGGTGCGCCGCTTCAACCTGCACACCGGCGACATGGTCGAAGGCGAAGTGCGCACGCCCAAGGACGGCGAGCGCTACTTTGCGCTGAACAAGCTGGACAAGATCAACGGCCTGCCGCCCGAGGCGAACAAGCACAAGGTGATGTTCGAGAACCTCACGCCGCTGTTCCCGACGCAGCAGATGAAGCTCGAGCGCGACATCAAGAGCGAAGAGAACATCACCGGCCGCGTGATCGACATTATCGCCCCCATCGGTCGCGGCCAGCGTGCGCTGATCGTGGCGCCGCCCAAGAGCGGCAAGACCATGATGATGCAGAGCATCGCCCACTCCATCACGGCCAACCACCCGGACGTGCACCTGATGGTGCTGCTGGTGGACGAGCGCCCCGAGGAAGTGACCGAGATGCAGCGTTCAGTGCGCGGCGAGATCATCGCCTCCACCTTTGACGAGCCCGCCACGCGCCACGTGCACGTCGCCGAAATGGTGATCGAGCGCGCCAAGCGCCTGGTCGAACTCAAGAAGGACGTGGTCATCCTGCTCGACTCCATCACGCGCCTGGCTCGTGCCTACAACAACGTCGTGCCCTCGTCCGGCAAGGTGCTGTCCGGCGGTGTCGATGCCAACGCGCTGCAGCGCCCCAAGCGTTTCTTTGGTGCCGCACGCAAGATCGAGGAAGGCGGCTCGCTGACCATCATCGCCACCGCGCTGATCGATACCGGCAGCCGCATGGACGAGGTGATCTTCGAGGAGTTCAAGGGCACCGGCAACAGTGAAATCCACCTGGACCGCCGCCTGTACGAAAAGCGCATCTTCCCGGCGATCCAGCTCAACCGCAGCGGCACGCGCCGCGAGGAGCTGCTGCTGCCGCCCGAAATCCTGCAGAAGACCCGCATCCTGCGTCAGTTCATGTACAACATGGATGAGATCGAGGCGATGGAGCTGGTGCTCAAGAGCATGAAGCAGACCAAGAACAACCACGAGTTCTTCGACATGATGCGCAAGGGCGGCTAAGCCTTCCCTGCTGCTGCATGCAAAAAGCCCGCCGGATGACTCTGGCGGGCTTTGTCATTTCCGGGCCGGCGCAAAGGGCCGGCCGGCAAGACGCTTACAGCTGCTCGGCGCGCAGTTGCTCGGCGCTCTTGGGCGAGAGCAGGCCCGGCGCCACGTCGAACACGGTCTTGGCGCCCACATCCCCCTGCTGCTGCATGCGATGCACGGCGCGCGCATAGGCCACCAGCACGCTGGAGGTGAACTCCGGGTTGCTGCCCAGCTTCAGGCCGTACTCGATCACCTGACTGTTCTCTTCCGAGGTGTTGCCACTGCGGATGACGAAACCGCCGTGCGGCATGGCGGCATGGTCGCGACGCAGCTCCTCGGCGCTGATGAAGTTCACCGTGGTGTCGTACTCGTCAAAATAGTGCGGCATGGTGACGATGGCCTGGCGCACGGCATCGGCGTCGGCGCCTTCGGCCAGCACCACGTAGCAGTCACGGCGGTGCTTTTCACGCGTCGTCAGCTCGGGGCGCACGCCGCTGCGTAC
>JAAYCV010000121.1 GCA_012729605.1 Ramlibacter sp.
CGAGTAACCAGGCCTCATTGATTACATCAGAGAGTTGATACTCACCGCGTGTACCAGAAGCTATCCGTTGCAGGTCTTTTTTGCGAGTCGTCACAAAATAGGAAAAATCGCCATCGAAAGGGATGTCCATGCCATGAGCCTCATAACGTCTACAGAAAGAGAACCTGATTGCAGGTTCATGCGTATAGCGATCCTCCATGGAATGGATGGCATGATTTTTAAAACGGTCAGTCAGTTATATGACAATGGGCGCAAGATATCGGCACATTGCATGGGTGCCAGCAAGCTGGAATGCAGGGTTTCAAGGGCTAACAAGAATCAAGTTGCGTTACAGTCATGATCTATGTCTAGCAGTAGCTCGTCACCATCCTCTGCGTCTTTCATGCGCCAAGCCCTGACCGAAGCCGAACAGGCCGCCGCCCAGGCCGAAATCCCGGTAGGCGCCATCGTCGTTGGCCCGGACGGTCACACCATCCTGGGCCGGGGCCATAACTGCTGCATTGCCGACCACGACCCGTCCGCCCACGCAGAAATCCAAGCTATGCGCGCAGCCGCCCGCACGCTGGGCAACTACCGGCTGGAAGGCTGTACGCTGTACGTCACGCTGGAACCCTGCGCCATGTGCAGTGGCGCCATGCTGCACGCGCGCCTGGCGCAGGTGTTCTATGCCGTGCCGGATTCGCGTACTGGCGCCGCCGGCTCGGCACTCAACCTGTTGGCTCCGTCTGCCATCAACCACCAGACCTCGGCCAGCCTGTTGTCCGATGCCGATGGCGGTGCAGCACTCAAACAGGCCTGCGCCGATCTGCTCATGCGCTTTTTCCGCAGCCGCCGCGAGCAGCAGGCACAACAACGCCAGCAAGCCGACCATGCGCCCTTGCGCGAAGATGCGCTGCGCCCATCGGCCAAGGCGCTGAAGGAAGTGGGCGTCTGGCAAGCTGATTCCCGCTGGACGCTGGTGTCCGATCCCGCCCAGCCGACAGCTGCCGCCTGGCGCATGCACCACCTGGAGCAGGGCGATGCCGCTGCGCCTACCGTAGTGCTGCTGCATGGATACGCCGGCCATGCCCGGCTCTGGCAGGATCTGGCCAGCCAGATCACCGATGCTGGCTGGCGTGTCCTCGCCCCGGATCTGCTCGGACACGGCCTGAGCGACAAGCCGCGCAAGCCTGATCAGCACCAGCTGGCCTGGCACCAGTCCCTGCTGGTCTCCTGGATGCAGGCGCAGCAGTTGCCTGCAAACACCTGCTGGGTCGCACTCGATCAGGCCGCGCTACTGCTGCCAGCCAGCATTCCGCCACAACAGATCCTGGCACTGGATACGCCCGATGCCGCGCTGCGCTGGCCTGATGACAATCGCGATCCATCCCGCCTGGACTGGCGCCAGCGCGCTCAGCGCAGTCCGGTTTTTGATTTGCAGGCCCATTGGGCGATCCCCGATCAGGCCCCGCTGCTGCAGGTCAGCTATCCCGATGCTGGCCACCGCACCGCCATGCGCTGGCCGCTCTGGGCCGGCCAGCCTGCTGGCGAGGCCGATCGCCAGCACTGGCAACAGCACGGCCGTCGCCTGCTGGTCCACACGCTGGAACCTGCAGCAGATACAGCCGGTACGCCCGGCGCCCGCATCCATGCGGCACTGCGGCACAATAGCTCCATGATCCTCCACTGGCTGCAGCAACAGCGGCCAGCCACCTGACACCCCCATGGCACACCTCTACATCTATTCCCCCTCTGGCGCCGTCCGTGACAAGGCCGGCTTCCGTCGCGCCGTCAAACGCCTGGAAAAACGCGGCCACCAGGTCGACATCGATCCGTCTGCGCTCGATAGCCAGCAGCGCTTTGCCGGTGATGACGCCGCGCGCCTGGCCGCCATTGGCCGCGCTGCCGCCAGCGGTGCCGATGTCGCCCTGATGACGCGTGGTGGCTATGGCCTGTCGCGCATCCTGCCCCAGCTGCCGTACAAGCAGATCACCCGCGCCATCGACAAGGGCACGCGCTTTGTCGGCCTGAGCGATTTCACCGCCATGCAGCTGGCGCTGCTGGCGCACGATCCGCACGCCACCACCTGGGCCGGCAACCTGCTGGTCGATGACTGGGGCCGCGACGACGGCACGGACGAGATCACCGAAGCCTGCTTCGACGAGATGCTGGACGGCAGCAGCGAAGGCGCCGGCTGGTACGTGAAGAAAAAGGAAGCCGATTGTGAAGGCACACTCGGCAAATCAGTGCTGATCGAAGACGCCACGCTCTGGGGTGGCAACCTCTGCGTGCTGACCAGCCTGCTAGGTACGCCATATTTCCCGCAGATAGAAGGCGGCGTGCTGTTCCTGGAAGAAGTCGGCGAGCATCCTTACCGCATCGAGCGCATGCTCAGTCAGCTGCTCTGGTCAGGTGTGCTGGAGCGCCAGCGCGCCATCGTGATCGGCACCTGCAGCGACTACAAGCTGGTGCCGCACGACAAGGGCTATACGCTGGATGCTGCCATCCAGTGGCTGCGCAGCCAGACGACAACGCCAGTCTTCACCGGCCTGCCGCATGGCCATGTGCCGACCAAGGTGCTGCTGCCGGTCGGCCGCCAGGTCACGCTGGCCGCCGAAGATCGTGACCGCCTGCTGTTCTGGGGCCACGATCACCATCACTGAGCGCGGTGCTCAGTTGTTCTGCGTCTGGTAGCTCAGGATGCGCTCGCAGTAGCGCGCCATCAGGTCGATTTCCAGATTGACCTGGCTGCCGGCCTGCAGGGCATGCAGCGCCGTGTTTTCCACCGTGTGCGGGATCAGGTTGATGCTGATTTCGCAGCCGGCCTCGGCGTCCTTGAGTGGCAGATCAACCACGCGGTTCACCGTCAGGCTCACGCCATTGACCGTGATCGAGCCCTTGTAGGCCAGAAAGCGTGCCAGCGCCTGCGGCGCCACGATGCGCAGTTCATGGCTTTCGCCCACGCGCTCGAAATGGCTGACGATGCCGATGCCGTCGACATGGCCGCTGACGATATGGCCGCCCAAGCGGTCGCTGGCGCGCAGCGCCTTTTCCAGGTTCACCGGGCCGGGCTGGTTCAGGCCGGCGGTCTTGTCCAGCGATTCCGCGGAGATATCGATGTGGAACACGCTGGACGGCACGTCAAACTCTACTACCGTCATGCAGGCACCGTTGATGGCAATGCTGTCGCCCAGCGATACGTCCTTCAGATAGCCGGCCGGAGCCTGCACGCTCAGGCGGCTGCCGTGCGCGGCGCTGTCGCCCAGGGCGGTAACGTCAAGAATCTGGCCAACGCCGGTGATGATGCCTGTAAACATGGTGAATCGGGTTCCTGTAGCAAGTGAATGCGCCCATTGTATGTCCGCCAAAAAATGTCAGCGCGAGAGTTGCAGCCCCAGCCATTCGTGCAGCACCAGCCGGCTGTCGAGCAGACCGTAGGCGCTGGGCAGCTGATCCAGCACCGTCATGTCGCGCGGCGCAATCGCTCCCATCGGTGCCGGCACCACTGTCAGCCCATGCCCTTCAAAAGCAAGCAGGCCGCGCGGCATATGCCAGGCATGGGTGACCAGCGCGATACGCTGGATGCCTTGCTGCTGCAGCACGGCCGCCATCAGCCGGCCATTCTCACGCGTATCGCGTGACTGGTCTTCCTGCAGCGTGACCGGGGTCTGCAGCAGCTCGATCGCATCTGCCGCGCCGGTACGTGCTTCCGACCAGGTCAGCTGTTCGCCTTGTGCGCCCCAGCCAACACCGCCCGCGTAGCCCAGTGGCACGCCCAGCTGGCGCGACAGCCAAGCCCCATACACCAGCCGTTCCATGGCACGTTCGCGCAGCTGCGGCCGACCATATTCGGCAGCATCCATGCGGATGCCGCCACCCAGCACGATTACCGCTTGCACCTGTTGCTGGCGCAGCTGTGCCGGTGTCTGGATCGCCACCTGCGGCAGCAGCTGTCGCGACATCCACACCGCCGTTGCCTGGCAGGAGAGGAACCACAGGCTGGCGATGCCAAGCAGCAGGGCGCTCCAGCCAGTCCGGCGCTGGCGACGCCACAGCAGCAGCGCACCGATCAGCATCAGCAGCAGCGGGCCACCCGGTGGCAGCACCAGTGCCGTCAGCACCGGCTTCCATGGCCCGAGCGCCAGCAGCCATTCACTCATGCGTGGGTCGGCCAGCCCGCCAGATGGCGCTGGCACAGATCACCGAGGGCATCGATCCACAAGGGGCGGTCATTCAGGCAGGGGATGTAGCGGTAGTCCTGACCGCCAGCGTGGAGAAAGGCCTCGCGCACTTCCGCATCGATCTCTTCCAGCGTTTCCAGGCAGTCGGCGGTAAAGCCGGGGCACATCATGTCCACCTGGCGCAGGCCTTGCTGCGCTAGCGCGATCAGCGTCGGCTCGGTATAGGGCTGCAGCCATTCGGCCTTGCCAAAGCGCGACTGGAAGGTCATCAGGATCTGTTCCGGCGCCAGTCCCAGCGCCAGCCGCAGCGCCTCCGTGGTCTGGTGGCATTCGATCAGGTATGGGTCACCCTGGGCCACCGTGCGCTTGGGCACGCCGTGGTAGCTCAGCACCAGTTTTTCCGCCTGGCCGTGCTGCTGCCAGTGCGCGCGCACGCTGTCGGCCAGCGCGGCGATATAGCCGGCATCGTCCGGATAGCGGTTGACGAAGCGCATCTCGGGGATGTTGCGGATCTGGCGGCTCCAGCCGTAGATGCAGTCGAGCACGCTGCCGGTGGTGCTACCCGAATATTGTGGATAGGCCGGCAACACCAGAATGCGTTCGACGCCCTCGGCCTTGAGCTGGTCCAGCACGCCGGTCAGTGCCGGCTGGCCATAGCGCATGGCCGGCAGCACGCGCACCGACTGGCCACGCGCCTGCAGCCACTGCTGCAGCAGTTCGGCCTGGCGCACGGTCCAGACCAGCAGCGGCGATCCCTGCTCAGTCCAGACAGTGCGGTATTTGGCCGCCGATTGCGCCGGCCGGGTGCGCAGCACGATGCCGTGCAGGATCGGTTTCCAGACCGCTGCCGGGATTTCCACCACACGTGGATCGGACAGGAATTCGGCCAGGTAGCGGCGCACGGCTGTCGTGGTGGGTGCATCGGGCGTACCCAGGTTGCACAGCACGACCGCGGTGCGCAGCACCGGGGCGGAAGACGGGGAGGGGGAGGCAGGTTCTGGTCGGTAGGCCATGAAGCAGGCGGAAGGCCGCAGGATGAAGCAAAAAACGTGCAGTTACAGCAAAAACAAGGGACTTTCCCTTGTAATGACGCGGACTGTACGCAAATCATGGTATCGTAGTTTTCCTTAACTATAAACAAACACGGAGAATATCGTGAGTAATAAAGGTCAATTGCTGCAGGATCCCTTTTTGAACACCCTGCGTCGTGAGCATGTGCCGGTGTCCATCTACCTGGTCAACGGTATCAAGCTGCAGGGTCAGATCGAGTCCTTCGATCAGTACGTGGTCCTGCTGCGCAACACCGTCACCCAGATGGTGTACAAGCATGCCATTTCCACCATTGTGCCGGGCCGCGCCGTCAACTTTTCCGTAAACCCGGAATCGGGCGAAGCCACCACGGGCACTGCCAACAGCTGATCCCCCGGGCGCACTGCGGTGCGCCTGTGGCCAGCCCACATTCCCCCACATGCAAGAACAATCCGAGCGCCCCCGCGCGATACTGGTGGGCGTCGATTTCGGCTTGCCGCATTTTGATGCGGAACTGGCCGAACTGGGCCTGCTGGCCCAGACCGCCGGCCTGGAGCCGGTAGCCCGCATCACCTGCAAGCGCAAGGCCCCCGATCCGGCCCTGTTCGTCGGCAGCGGCAAGGCCGAGGAAATCGCCTTGCTCGCCGAGCAGCACGGCGCCGATGAAATCCTCTTCGACCAGGCCCTGAGCCCGGCGCAGCAGCGCAACCTGGAACGTGCCCTGCAGCGCGCGGTCAACGACCGCACCATGCTGATCCTGGAAATCTTCGCCCAGCGCGCGCGCAGCCACGAAGGCAAGCTGCAGGTCGAACTGGCACGCCTCCAATACCTCAGCACCCGGCTGGTACGCCGATGGAGCCACCTGGAACGCCAGGCTGGCGGTATCGGCATGCGTGGCGGCCCTGGTGAAACCCAGATCGAGCTGGACCGCCGCATGATTGGCGATGCCATCAAGCGCACCCGCACCCAGCTGGAAAAGGTCAAGCGCCAGCGCAGCACGCAACGGCGCCAGCGCCAGCGCACCGGTACCTTTACCGTGTCGCTGGTCGGTTATACCAACGCCGGCAAGTCCACGCTGTTCAACGCCCTGGTCAAGGCGCGCGCCTATGCCGCCGACCAGCTGTTTGCCACACTCGATACCACCACGCGCCAGCTTTATCTGGCGCAGCTGGGCCGCAGCATCTCGCTGTCCGACACCGTGGGCTTCATCCGAGATCTGCCGCACGGCCTGGTCGAGGCTTTCGAGGCCACGCTGCAGGAAGCCGTCGACGCCGACCTGCTGCTGCACGTGGTCGATGCCTCCAGCCCGGAATGGGTAGAGCAGATCAACGAGGTGCAGCAGGTGCTGGAGGAAATCGGCGCCGACAGCATTCCGCAGCTGCTGGTGTTCAACAAGCTCGATGCGGTGCTGCCGGATCGCTTGCCCACGCAGCTGTTCGACAGCTACGAGATCGCCCACCGCCAGGTGCCGCGTCTCTACCTGAGTGCCAGCACCGGCGACAACCTCGAAACGCTGCGCGATTTCATGGCCGAAGCAGCCCGCGCCAAGTGGGAAGCGACGCATGTCCCTGGCATGCCTGCTGCCCGCGACGACGAGCCAGACGTGCGATTTGATTGAGTTTTTTCCGCTTGCTGCAGGGCACCAACAAGTCCCTGTGCCACGGAAGGCGCCGAGTTGACTGGTATAGTCTTCCATTCGGCGCCAGCGTCCCCATCTGACAGCATGGTGGCCTTGCCCTTGCGGCAGCCAGGCCATGATTTGCGTATCTGGGACCGTTCCAGACCCGACCCCTGAATACCCATGGATTCGATGAACGACACCTATTCCTCCCGTCCTTCTGCAGGCTCGCGCCGGCCGGCTGCCTGGCAGCGTCTGGCGCAGGCCCTGCCTGCTTCCTGGCAGCGCATGTTCAACCTCAACGATCCGCGTTGGGGCCGTGGCGACCAGGACGATGACCGTCCGGCTGCCGGGCGCGATCCGCAGAACCACCAGAACGACGAGCGTCCGCCGCAACCGCCGCAGCGCCCGAATCCGGGCAAGCGCCCCGACAACGGCCCGCCGGATCTGGACGAACTCTGGCAGGACCTGAACCGCAAGCTGGGCGGCCTGTTTGGCGGCAACAAGGGCGGCCAGCAGGGCGGTAGTGGCAGCAACGGTGGCGGCGGTGGCTTCCCCGGCTGGAACCGCGGCCCGGATGGTGGCAACAGCAAGGGCACGCGCATCGGCATTGGCCTGATCGCTGGCGTGCTGCTGGTGATGTGGCTGCTCAGCGGCTTCTTCATCGTGCAGGAAGGCCAGCAGTCGGTCATCACGCGCTTTGGCTCCTACCGTTCCACCGTCGGTGCCGGTATCAACTGGACGCTGCCGTACCCGATCGAACGCCACGAAACCGTCAACGTGACCCAGATCCGCTCGGTCGACATCGGTGGCGAGAACATCATCCAGAGCACTGGCCTGCGCGAGTCGGCCATGCTGACCTCCGACGAGAACATCGTCGAGATCAACTTTGCCGTGCAGTACCGCCTGAGCAATGCGCGTGACTACCTGTTTGCCAGCCGCAATCCGGACCAGGCCGTGATCCAGGCCGCCGAAACCGCGGTGCGTGAAGTGATCGGCAGCATGCGCATGGACGCGGCGCTGGCCGAGGAGCGTGAGCAGATCGCGCCGCGCGTGCGCCAACTGATGCAGCAGATCCTGGATCGCTACCAGGTTGGTATCGATGTGGTGGGCGTGAACCTGCAGCAGGGCGGCGTGCGTCCGCCGGAGCAGGTACAGGCCGCATTTGACGACGTGTTGAAGGCCGGCCAGGAAGCCGAACGTGCCAAGAACGAGGCCCAGGCCTATGCCAACCGCGTCGTGCCGCTGGCCACCGGTACCGCATCGCGCCTGCGCTCCGAATCCGAGGCCTACAAGGCCCAGGTGGTGGCACAGGCCGAGGGTGATTCGGCACGCTTCAGCTCGATCCTGCCCGAGTACCAGAAGGCACCGCAGGCCACGCGTGACCGCATGTACAACGACACCATGCAGGAAATCTACGGCAAGGTCACCAAGATCATGGTCGATACGCGCCAGGGCAGCATGCTCTACCTGCCGCTGGACAAGATCATCCAGCAGACGCAACAGGGCGCTACCGCAGCGGCGGCTCCGGCTGCAGCAGCTCCGGCACCGGCAGCAGCGGCATCGACTCCGGCAGCCCCGGCCGATGCACGCACGCGTGAAACCAGCACCACGGCGCGCAGCCGTACCGGTTCCTGAGCGGACCACCCGACCAGATTTGCAAGAGACTGAGTCAGATGAATAACAAATTGATAACCTTCGTCGTTGGACTGTTCATCGCCCTGGTGGCGGCCAGTACCCTGCTGTTCGTGGTGGACCAGCGCCAGTTTGGCGTGGTCTACAACATGGGACAGATCAACCGCGTGATCAGCGAGCCCGGCTTGTACGTGAAGATGCCGCCGCCGTTCCAGAACGTGCGCTTTGTCGACAAGCGTCTGCTGACGCTGGACAGCCAGAACAACGAATCGGTGCTGACGGCCGAGAAACAGCGCCTGGTGATCGACTGGTACGTGCGCTGGCGCATCGCCGATCCGCAGGCCTATATCCGTAACGTTGGCCTCGACGAGGCTGCCGGCAGCGTGCAGCTGTCGCGCGTGGTGCGCGATGCCTTCCAGCAGGAAGTCAACAAGTACACCGTGAAGCAGATCCTGTCCAGCAAGCGCGACGAGCTGATGGACAACGTGAAGGAGCAGGTGGTGGGCGCCGTGACCGGTGGCACCAAGGCCTGGGGCATCGAGATCGTGGACGTGCGCGTGACGCGTGCCGACTACGCCGAGGCGATTACCGAATCGGTCTACCGCCGCATGCAGGCCGAACGTGAACGCGTGGCCAACGAGCTGCGCTCCACTGGTAACGCCGAAGGCGAGAAGATCCGCGCCGAAGCCGACCGCCAGCGTGACGTGACGATTGCCGAAGCCTACCGTGATGCCCAGCGCGTCAAGGGTGAGGGCGATGCCGAGGCAACCCGCATCTATGGCGAATCGTTTGGCAAGAACCCGCAGTTCGCTAACTTCTACCGGGGTCTGGAAGCCTACCGCAAGAGCTTCGATGCCAAGGGTGACCTGATCGTGGTGGATCCGCAGAACAGCAAGTTCTTCGGCACCTATCGCCAGGGTGGTGCCGGCGGCAATGACTGATTGCCGCGGCCTGCGCGCCAGCTGCCATGGATGATGTCCTGTGGCTGGCGTTGGCCTTCATGCTGATGTTTGAAGGCCTGTTTCCCTTGCTGCTGCCGCGCAGCTGGCGCGAGACCTTCCAGCGCCTGGTACAGCTCCCGGACCAGCAGATCCGCCTGTTCGGCTTTGCCAGCGTCGCCGCCGGGCTGCTGCTGTACTGGCTGATCGCGGGCTGAGGCCACGCGCCACAGCCAGATGCAAACCGGGTAGAATCCTCTTTTTAACAGCCCCCATTTTTTCCCATGTCAGCCTGGGTACTTCCCGACTATATTTCTGATGTGCTGCCCGCCGAGGCACGCCTCATCGAAGCGCATCGCCGTGCCTTGCTCGACACTGCGGGCAGCTACGGCTATGAGCTGGTCATGCCGCCACTGGTGGAGCATATCGAATCCCTGCTGACAGGCACCGGCAAGGCGCTGCACATGCAGACCTTCAAGATGGTGGATCTGCTTTCCGGCCGCACCATTGGCGTGCGCTCCGACACCACGCAGCAGGTCGCCCGCATTGATGCGCACCTGCTCAATCGTCCCGGCGTCACGCGCCTGTGCTATTGTGGCCCGGTGCTGCACACGCGTCCGTCCCAGCCTGGCGCCAGCCGTGAACCGCTGCAGTTCGGTGCCGAAATGTACGGCTACGAAGGCATCGGTGCCGAGCTCGAAAGCCTGGCGCTGGCGCTGGATACCCTGGCGGCGGTCGATGTGCCGATGGAACAGGGCCTGGTAGTGGACCTGGCCGAGGCCAGTATCGTGCCGGCGCTGCTGGCTCAGGCGGCTGATAGGGCGGTAGACGCCAACAGCATCCAGGACGCCCTGATCACCAAGAATGCCGAAGCGCTGCGCGAAGCTGCTGCTGCACTGCCCGAAGCCGTGCAAGAGCAATTGTTGGCACTGCTCGGCCTGTATGGCGGCGTCGATGCCGTGCTGGAGCGCGCGCGTGCCGTGCTGCCGCCGCTGCCGGCCATCACCTCGGCCCTGAACGATATCGCCTGGCTGGCCCAGCAGCTGCGCCGCACCCATCCGCAGGCCGAAGTGCTGCTGGACCTGGCCGATCTGCGTGGCTATTCCTATTACAGCGGCATCCGCTTTGCCATCTACCTGCCGGGCAGTCCCGATGCACTGGTACGCGGTGGCCGCTACAACGAGGTCGGTGCGGTCTATGGCCGCAACCGTCCGGCCGTTGGTTTCAGCATGGACGTGCGCGCCGTCAGCGCGCTCACGCCCGCCGCTGCCCAGCCGCAGGCCATCCTGGCGCACTGGCGCGAGGACCTGGACTGGCGCCAGGCCGTGCGCGCACTGCGCGCCCAGGGGCGCACCGTGGTGGTGCGCTTCCCCGGCCAATCGCCTGACGAAGGCCAGGAAGGCATGCACTGCCAGAGCGAACTGGTGCAACAGCAGGGTCAGTGGGTGGAACAGCCCCTGACTGTACAAGCCTGATGCCGCGGGCGTGAATGTCGGCAACCCCCATTTTTTGAACGAGGAAACTGCAATGAGCAACAACCTGGATGTCCAGATCGCCAAGGGGCGCAACGTCGTGGTGGTCGGAACCCAGTGGGGCGATGAGGGCAAGGGCAAGCTGGTCGACTGGCTGACCGAAAGTGCCCAGGCCGTGGCACGCTTCCAGGGCGGCCACAACGCCGGCCATACGCTGGTGATCAACGGCGTCAAGACCGCGCTGCACCTGATTCCCAGCGGCATCATGCGTCCGGGCGTCCAATGCTATATCGGCAATGGCGTGGTGGTGTCTGCCGCCAAGCTGCTGGAAGAAATCGCAGGCCTGGAAAAAGCCGGTGTCGAGGTGCGTTCGCGTCTGCGCATCAGCGAGGCCTGCCCGCTGATCCTGCCGTTCCACGCGGCACTGGACATCGCCCGTGAAGCCTACAAGGTCAAGGCCGGCACCGAGAAGATCGGCACGACCGGCCGTGGCATTGGCCCGGCCTACGAAGACAAGATCGCCCGCCGTGCGCTGCGCGTGCAGGACCTGAAGCACCCTGAGCGCTTTGCTGCCAAGCTGGCCGAACTGGTGGAACTGTACAACTTCCTGCTGGCCGAGCGCTACGACGCCGCCAGCATCGATTTTGGCCCGGCGCTGCAGCCTTGCCTGGTCAACGGCCAGATCAGCTATGACGCCGTGCTGGCCCAGGCGACAGAGCACGCTGAGCAGCTGCGCCCGATGATTGCCGATACCTCGCGCGAGCTGAACGAGCTGCACAAGGCGGGTGGCAACATCCTGTTCGAAGGCGCCCAGGGCACGCTGCTGGACATTGACCACGGTACCTATCCCTTTGTCACCTCCAGCAACTGCGTGGCTGGCAATGCCGCGGCTGGTGCCGGTGTCGGCCCGAGCCTGCTGCACTACGTGCTGGGCATCACCAAGGCCTACTGCACGCGCGTCGGTGGCGGTCCGTTCCCCACCGAACTGGATTGGGAAACCGAAGGCACACCGGGTTACCACATGAGCGTGGTCGGTGCCGAGCGTGGCGTGACCACCGGCCGCAGCCGCCGTTGTGGCTGGTTCGATGCCGCACTGCTGAAGCGCAGCGCCCAGGTCAACGGCCTGAGCGGCCTGTGCATCACCAAGCTGGATGTGCTGGATGGCCTGAGCGAGCTGCAGCTGTGCGTCGGCTACGAGCTGGATGGCGAGCGCATCGACATCCTGCCGCTGGGCGCGGAAGACATCGCCAAGTGCCAGCCGATCTACGAAACGCTGCCGGGCTGGACCGAGTCCACCGTGGGCGTGACCGAGTACGACAAGCTGCCGCTGGAGGCACGCCAGTACCTGAAGCGCATCGAGGAAACCACCGGTGTGCCGGTGCACGTGATCTCCACCAGCCCGGATCGTGACCATACCATCATGATGCACCACCCCTTTGCAGCCTGAAGGCTGATCGGGGACAATGCAGGGCTGGCGCAGTCGGCTTCACGACAGCTCCTTGACCGAAAGGGGTGGCAGACATGTTGACTGAAAATGGCGAGCACCTGTATGTGCATCACGAGGAGTACCAGCGGCTGATCGAGCGGCTGGCGCTGCAGATCCATGACTCGGGCTGGCAGTTTGCCACCATCATTTGCCTGGCACGTGGCGGCCTGCGGCCAGGCGATGTCCTGAGCCGGCTGTTCCGTGTGCCGCTGGCGATCCTGGCGGTCAGCTCCTACCGGGACGATGACGGCACGCTGCAAGGCGAGCTGCACATGTCGACCGCCATCAGCACCACGCTGCCGGCGCTGATCGGTCCGGTGCTGTTGGTGGATGACCTGACCGACAGTGGCCAGACGCTGCACGCCGTGACCAACATGCTGCGTGAGCGCCATCCGGCCATTAGCGAATTGCGCACGGCCGTGATCTGGACCAAGGGGATATCGAGCTGGCGTCCCGATTACGCGGCCCAGCACCTGCCGACCAGTCCGTGGATCCACCAGCCGTTTGAAATCTATGACAAGCTGAGCCTGCAGGATCTGCAGCAGAAGAACGCCAAACAGGATTTGTAGTCCCCTTCATGAACCCCGCCCCCTGGTACCAACGCTGGATCCCGACGGAAGA
>JAAYCV010000122.1 GCA_012729605.1 Ramlibacter sp.
CGCAGGCCGTCGCGGTAGATGTCACCGGCGGTGCCGAGCGAGAAGCCGCGCAGGCGCACATCTTCCTCGCCGGTCTCGCCAGCCAGGAAAGTCACGCCGGCAGTGGTGCGCAGCACTTCGCGGAAATCATCCAGGTTGCGGTCGCTGATGAGCTTTTCCGTCATCACGGTGACGCTTTGCGGAATGTCGCGCAGCGCCTGGTCGCCCTTGCCGATCTGGGTGCGCGTGGCGCGCAGATCGACCTTGCTGGCGGGCGTGACCAGGGTGTCGGTCACTTCCACCGTGTCCAGGATGGTCTCGCCACCGTCGATCACGGGCTGGGCCAGTGCCGAAGCGCTGACCGATCCCATCAGCAGGGCAGCGCCCAGCGGCAGGATGCGGGAAGTAGAAGAGGAAACAGGGGTGTCGGCAGGAGAAAGTGGTCGTGCAGATGGAGTCATGGCCAGATAAACAGAGGTGAAAAACACATGCTGGCTATGTCTGCATCAACCGTCCTGGAGAGGGTGCGCCAGAGGCGGGACAGATGGCAGTGTGGCTTGCAGGAACGTCAGTCCAGATGCTGACGAACCCGCATTGTACACAAATGAGAATTGTTATCGTTACTTTTCTTGCGATTGTTGACGCGCTGCAACATCAGCTCCAGCGTTGCAGCAAGGCCAGCAGTTTCTCGATGCGCGGGCCGTAGGGCGGATACAGCAGGCGCGTGCCGCTCCAGCGCGATTGCAGGAAGACTGGCTTCTCGTGGCTGAAGCGGCGGAAGCTCCAGACGCCGCGATAGGCGCCCTGGCCACTCGGGCCAATGCCGCCAAACGGCTGATGCAGCTGCGCCACCTGCCAGATGCAGTCGTTGATGCCGACGCTGCCGGCATGGGTTTCGCGCAGCAGCTGCTGTTGCGCCTGCCGGTCCTGGCCAAACCAGTACAGCGCCAGCGGGCGAGGCTGCTGGCGCAGCTGCTGCAGCACCTGCTCCGGCTGGTCGTACACCAGCACCGGCAGGATCGGGCCGAAGATCTCCTCCTGCATCAGGCGCAGGTCGGGTGCCGGTTGCAGCACCAGGCTCGGTCCGAGCAGGCGGCGCTGCATGTCGGTCTCGGCCAGTACCTCGATCTGGCAGCCGGCGTCGTGCGCTTCTTGCAGCAGGCTGATCTGGCGCTGGAACTGGCGCGCATTGATGATGGCGCAGTAGTCCGGATTGGCCGGCAGGCCGGGGTAGAGCGCCTGCACGGCTTCGCGGTAGTGCGATACAAACGATGCCAGCTGCGAACGATGCACCAGCACATGGTCCGGTGCGACGCAGGTCTGGCCGGCATTCAGCAGCTTGCCGTGCGCGATGCGGCGTGCCGCCTCCGCCATGTCGGCCGACAGGTCGATCAGCGCCGGCGACTTGCCACCCAGTTCCAGCGTCACCGGTACCAGCTGGCTGGCCGCCGCTTCGGCCACCTGGCGGCCCACCTGGGTGGAGCCGGTAAACATCAGGTGGTCAAACGGCAGCGCGACAAAGGCGCGGCCGACATCGGCATCTCCTGTCACCACGGCCAGTTCGGCCGGGTCAAACAGGCGTGCCACCGCTTGTTGCAGTGCTTCGGCAAAGCGCGGCGTCGATTCGGAGGGCTTGATCATCACCCGGTTGCCGGCGGCCAGCGCGCCTATCGCCGGCGACAGCGCCAGCTGCAGCGGGTAGTTCCAGGGCGAGACGATGCCGACTACGCCGAGCGGCTGCGGCAGCAGGCGGTTGCCGGCCGGCCAGAAGGCCCAGCCGGTGCGCACGCGGCGCATGCGCATCCAGCGGCCCAGTCGCTGGCGGGCATGGCGCAACTCCTGCTGCAGTACCAGCAGCTCGGCCATGCGCGTCTGTACCATGCTGCGCTGGCCAAAATCGGCACAAATCGCTTCGGCCAGGGATTCGCCCTGCAGTTCCAGCAGGCGCTGCAGCCGCGCCAGGCGATCCTGGCGCTGTGCGTGCGAGGGGTAGGGTTGGACCAGCGCGGCATCGCGCTGCAACTGCAGCAGCTGCTGCAGTCCGGCATCAGGTGGGGGGGTGGACATCAGACCTCCAGCCAGACACTGCCGCTTTCGGCAGTGGCCAGCATGATCTCGTCGAGCGCACGGTCGAGCCCGGCCGCCAGCGCGGCAGCGGCCAGTTCCGGGCGGTTGTTGCGTTCGCTCAGGTGAGCGGCCAGCACATGGCCGAGCCGGTCGTGCTTGAGCAGGCGTGCCAGTTCACCGGCAGCCGCATTGCTCAGATGGCCATAGGCTCCCGCCACGCGCGCTTTCAGGAATCGGGGATAACGGGATGCTTCGAGCATAGCCGGATCGTGGTTGCTTTCGAGTAACAGCGCGTGACACTGTTGCAGCATCTGTACCACGTGGATGCTGGCATGGCCGAGGTCGGTCACCAGGCCCATGCGGCGGTCGCCGTCGCTGCAGACCAGTTGCAGTGGCTCGCGCGCATCGTGTGGCACGGTGAACGGCTGCAGCTCCATCGCGCCAAAATCGATCGGTTCGCCGTCGCGCGCAAAGCGGATCAGCTCCGAGAGCGATTCCGGCTGGCCGACGGCGGCGTGGGTGCCGCGGCTCATCCAGACCGGAATACGATGCCGCGCGGCAAAGCCAGGCGCGCAGCCGATATGGTCGCTGTGCTCATGCGTGATGAAGATGCCGCTGAGCTGCTCCGGCTCCACGCCGGCCTGCTGCAGCCGCGCCGTGAGCTGGCGCTGCGGCATGCCGCAATCGACCAGCAGGCGGCTGACGGAAATGCCTTCGCGTGCTTCGATCAGGGTGGCATTGCCAGCGCTGCCGCTGCCCAGGCTCTTGAATCGGATACTCATGGAATCGTGCCAAGCCAGCCTCCAAAAGCAAGCGCCCGCTCAGGAGGCGGGCGTTGCAGGAGGGCTGGCGGATCAGGCTCAGAACTGGCGCAGGTCCTCGGCCAGCACGCGCAGGATCGGGGCACTTTCGGCCTGGCTCACCGGCTGGCCGCCTTCGTTCAGCACGCGCACCAGGCTGCCCTGGGCTTGCGGCTGCACCTGTACCTGGTAGCGCACCGGCTTGGGCGTGTCCTTCTTGCTCTTGCCGAAGAGGCGCGTCAGGATGCCAGGATTGCTTTCGCGTTCGGCGCTGGGCTGCACATAGCGCACCAGATAGCTGCCCGATTGCGGGTTGCTGCTTTCCACCGTGTAGCCGGTGCGGTCCAGGGCCAGGCCCAGGCGGCGCCAGGCCTGTTCGGTACCGTCCTGCAGCAGCAGCGTACCGGCAGCCGTATCGTGTTGCACGGTGGCGCGGGCCTGCTGGCTGGCGGTCTTGGCAGCAGCGCCTTGCTGGCGTACCACGGCATCGGCCTGCGCCTGCGGCACGCCCAGCGACACCATCAGGCGGCGCAGCATTTCGTTTTCCAGCTCGGGGCTGTTCGGGCGCGAGCGCCAGGTCGAGGTTTCCTTCTCGCGACCGGTCAGCACTTCTTCCATGCCACGGTGCGTGATGAAGATGTTGGTGCCGCCAGCGGCATTGCTTTCGACGCGCGTACGGTAGCGGTCCAGCTCGCCGGTGGAGTAGAGCGAATCGATCGCCTTGCCCAGCAGGCGGCGCACCGGATCCATCGGGATGTTGGCGCGGTTCTCGGCCCAGTCGGTTTCCATCACGCCCAGGCGCGGGTCATCGGTGGTCAGCACGAAGCCGTTGTTTTCCCAGAAGGCCTTGAGCGGATTCCACAGCTGTGCCGGCTTGCGCGGCACCACCAGCCAGCGCTGGTTGCCTTCACGCTTGATCTGCACGTCACCGATCTGGTCGGTGGCGACGTTCTGCACGGTGCCGACCTGCTTGTCCGTCACGGCGCGCTGCGCCTCGAAGGTGGCGGCACTGGCGTCACCCGGTACGTTGTAGCGGGTACTGGTGTCCAGGCGCGTCAGGTCCGGCGGGATTTCCAGCGCGTTGCCGCGTTCGGCAGACTTGTAATCGATGCCGCTGGTGCCGCCGGCAAACGGGGAACAGGCAGCCAGCAGGCTGGCGGCCAGGGCGGTCAGCGTCAGTTTGTGCAGATTCTTCACGGGGGAATGTCCTTGGTACATCGGGAGTCGGTCGTCAGATCAGGCCGGAGGCCTTCAGTGCAGCTTCCACCACGGCGTGGTTGGCGCTGCTCAGCGGGGTCATCGGCAGGCGCATGGTGCCACCGCACAGGCCCATGCGTTCCATCGCCCACTTGACCGGAATCGGGTTGGCTTCCACGAACAGATCGCGGTGCAGCGGCAGCAGGCGGTTCTGGATCTGCATGGCGGTGTTGCGGTCGCCGGCAATCGCGGCCACGCACAGCTCGTGCATCAGGCGCGGTGCCACGTTGGCGGTCACGCTGATATTGCCCTGGCCGCCGCACAGCATCAGCGCCACGGCGGTCGGGTCGTCGCCGGAATAGATGGCAAAGCCCTCGGGCACGTCACGGATCAGCCACTGTGCCTTGGCGATGTCGCCAGTTGCTTCCTTGATGCCGATGATGCCCGGGATCTGCGCCAGGCGCAGCACGGTGGCGTTGTCCATGTTGGCCACGGAACGGCCCGGCACGTTGTACAGCACCATCGGCAGGTCGCCCACGGCTTCGGCAATCGCCTTGAAGTGCAGGTACTGGCCTTCCTGGGTCGGCTTGTTGTAGTAGGGCACCACCTGCAGCTGGCTGCTGGCACCCACGCCCTTGGCGTAGCGCGCCAGCTCGATCGCTTCGGCGGTGGAGTTGGCACCGCAGCCGGCCATTACCGGCACGCGGCCAGCGGCTTGCTCGACAGCGACGCGGATGATTTCGCAATGCTCTTCGACATTGACGGTAGGGGACTCGCCCGTGGTGCCCACCACGCCGATGCAGTCGGTGCCTTCGGCGATGTGCCAGTCGATCAGCTTGCGCAGCGAGGCGTAATCGACTTGTCCATCAGGCTGGAACGGAGTGACGAGGGCGACAATGCTTCCGGTGAGGGTGGTCATGCAGGACTCTTTTCAGGTACGGTGCGAAACGGTGCACGCAGCACGCCATGCAGCGGCTGCCTCTGCCTCGGATTGTAATCCCGGGATGTTGCCACATTTTGCCGACTTCGTGCAGGACTTGCCGGCCGGCAAAGGTTACGGCAGGTTAACGTACACGTCAGCGCGGCGCCAGCCCGAAGCAGCTCCACATCAGCGCGTCCACGTTGAGCATGAAGTCGGGCTGGGTGTAGAGCAGGAACACGAACAGCAGCGCCAGGCCGGCCAGCAGCCAGGCACCGATGCGGAGCAGGGGGGATCGATGTGTCATGGCCATCAGGATGCCACGACCCGGGTCGGTCGCGCAATGGCGGATTCCCGGATCGGCAGGTTCAGCGCCGCTGCCATGATGCCCAGCGCAATCGCCAGATACCAGACGATGTCGTAGCTGCCGGTCTGGTCATACAGCAGACCGCCCAGCCAGACGCCCAGGAAGGAGCCAATCTGGTGGCTGAAGAAGGCCAGGCCGCCGAGCATGGACAGGTGCGCCACGCCGAAGATCTGCGCCACCAGCGCGTTGGTCGGCGGCACCGTGGACAGCCAGAGGAAACCCATCACGGCCGAGAAGATATAGACGCTGGTCGGGCTCAGCGGTACCAGCAGGAAGATGATGATGGCCAGCGAGCGCAGGATGTAGATGCTGGCCAGGATCACTTTCTTGCTCATGCGCTGGCCCAGGCTGCCGGTCAGGTAGCTGCCGAACACGTTGAACAGGCCGATCAGTGCCAGCGAATAGCTCGCCACCTGCGGCGAGAAGCCGTAGTCGCGCAAATAGCTCGGCATGTGTACGCCGATGAACACGACCTGGAAGCCGCAGACAAAGTAGCCGGCAATCAGCATCAGAAAGCTCGGATGGCTGGTAGCTTCGCGCAGGGCATCGGCCACGCTCTGTTCGCGCTGGCGCGGCGCGCTGCCGTGAAAGCCGGGCTCACGCAGGCCCCAGGCCAGCGGAATGATCAGCAGCGCCGCCATGCTGAGCCAGACCAGCGACAGCTGCCAGCCGGAGGTGGCAATCAGCCAGCCTTCCACTGGCACCATCAGGAACTGGCCGAAGGAGCCGGCGGCGGCGGCCACGCCCATTGCCCAGGAGCGGCGCTCTACCGGCGCGTTGCGGCCGATCACGCCGTAGATCACGGCATAGGTGGTGCCGGCCTGTGCCATGCCGATCAGCACGCCGCAGGTCAGCGCCAGCATCATCGGCGTGGTCGAATACGCCATGCCCAGCAGGCCCAGCGCGTACAGCAGCGCGCAGCCGACCAGCACCTTGAAGGCGCCGTAGCGGTCCGCCAGCATGCCGGCAAAAATGCCGCAGAAGCCCCAGGCCAGGTTTTGCACCGCCATGGCAAAGGAGAAGTGCTCGCGCGTCCAGTCATTGGCCTGGGTCATGGGTTGCAGCCACAGACCGAAACCGTGGCGCACGCCCATCGACAGGGTCACGATCATGGCGCCGCACAGCAGGATTTGCCACAGGGGGAGCGGGGGATGGGCCGGGCTGGGCGTGGGGGTGCTGGACATGGGGCTGTCAGGAGGGCTGGAATATAGAGATCGCACACGCGCGTGCGCAAGAGAAGGCTGATGGTAGCAGTTTTGACCTGCGCCTGCTGGCCGTCGCATACCTGTAAAAATTCACAGGTATTGTCGGAGGAATCCTACTAAAATGAAATGATGGTCAGTACCGCATCCCATCTTCCTTCCTATTCCGAAGGCTCCATCCGTGTCCTCAAGGGGCTGGAGCCGGTCAAGCAGCGTCCGGGCATGTACACCCGTACCGACAACCCCTTGCATATCGTGCAGGAGGTG
Organism: Ramlibacter sp.; assembly: GCA_012729605.1. GTDB lineage: Bacteria > Pseudomonadota > Gammaproteobacteria > Burkholderiales > Burkholderiaceae_C > Brachymonas > Brachymonas wangyanguii. The sequence continues at coordinate 6,799 of JAAYCV010000122.1, forward strand.
ATCGACAACGCGGCAGACGAGGCGCTGGCCGGTTTCGGCAAGAAGATCAAGGTGATCCAGCACGAAGACGGCTCGATCTCGGTCGAGGACGATGGTCGCGGCATCCCGTTCGGCATGCACCCCGAGGAAAACGCGCCGGTCATGGAACTGGTGTTCAGCCGCCTGCACGCCGGCGGCAAGTTCGACAAGGGGCAGGGCGGTGCCTACAGTTTCTCCGGTGGCCTGCACGGCGTTGGCGTCAGCGTTACCAATGCGCTGTCCAGCCGGCTCGAGGTCAGCAGCTACCGTGACGGCCAGGTGGCGCGCATGGTGTTCTCGCACGGTGACGTGATCGAGCCGCTGCAGCTGCGCCCCAGCGCCAGCGGTGATCGTCGCCAGGGCAGCACAGTGCGCGTCTGGCCCGAGCCACGCTATTTTGAAAGTGCCCAGCTGCCGCAATCTGACCTGGTGCACCTGCTGCGCAGCAAGGCAGTGCTGATGGCCGGTGTCTCGGTCAGCCTGCATAACGAAAAAACGCGCGAGACGCTCTCCTGGCAGTTCAAGGGCGGCCTGGCCGACTACCTGTCGCAGACACTTACCGCCGATCCGCTGATTCCGCTGTTCCATGGCGAGCAGTTTGCCGAAGACGGTTCCGAGCAGTTTGCCGAAGGCGAGGGTGTGTCCTGGTGCGTCGCCTTCACCGAAGAAGGCAGCCCGGTACGCGAAAGCTATGTCAACCTGATTCCCACCCATTCCGGCGGCACCCATGACAGCGGCCTGCGCGATGGCCTGTTCCAGGCGATCAAGAGTTTTGTCGAGCTGCACGCGCTGCTGCCCAAGGGCGTCAAGCTGATGCCCGAAGACGTGTTCGCGCGCGCCAGCTATGTGCTCAGCGCCAAGGTGCTGGATCCGCAGTTCCAGGGCCAGATCAAGGAAAAGCTCAACTCGCGCGATGCGCTCAAGCTGGTGTCCGGCTTTGTCCGTCCGGCGTTTGAGCTGTGGCTGCACGAGCACCTGGAAGACGGCAAGAAGCTGGCCGAACTGGTGATCCGTGCGGCGCAAAGCCGCCAGCGCGCCGGCCAGAAGGTCGAGAAGCGCAAGGGCAGCGGCGTTGCCGTGCTGCCCGGCAAGCTGACCGATTGCGAAAGCCGTGACCTTGGCCTGAACGAGGTCTTCCTGGTCGAGGGCGACAGCGCCGGTGGCAGTGCCAAGATGGGTCGCGACAAGGAAACCCAGGCCGTGCTGCCGCTGCGTGGCAAGGTGCTGAACACCTGGGAAGTCGATCGTGACCGCCTGTTCGCCAACACCGAGATCCACGATATCTCGGTGGCCATCGGCGTTGATCCGCATGGCCCGGGCGACCGCCCCGACTTGTCCAACCTGCGCTACGGCAAGATCTGCATCCTGAGCGATGCCGATGTGGACGGTTCGCACATCCAGGTACTGCTGCTGACGCTGTTTTTCCGCCATTTCCCGGCGCTGATCGATGCCGGCCATGTCTACATCGCGCAGCCGCCGCTGTTCCGAGTCGATGCGCCCGCGCGCGGCAAGAAGCCGGCCTCCAAGCACTACGCGCTGGATGAAGCCGAGATGCAATCGATCCTGGAAAAACTGCGCAAGGATGGTGTGGCCGACAGCAAGATCAGCATCAGCCGCTTCAAGGGCCTGGGCGAGATGTCGGCCGAACAACTGTGGGAAACCACACTCAATCCTGATACGCGCCGACTGTTACAGGTGCATCTGGGAACCTGGGGGCTGGAACAGACTCAGGAACTGATGGGCAAGCTGATGGGCAAGGGCGAGGCTGCTGCGCGCCGCGAGCTGATGGAGTTGCATGGCTCGGCCCTCGAACTGGAACTGGATATCTGACATGAAACCTGTTTTTCGTACCTGGCTGCTGGCCACCCTGATCGGGGGCGGTCTGCCGCTGGCGGCGCAAGCCGATGTCTGGGGCTATGTGGACGATCAGGGCATGACCCATTTCGCCGAATCCCAGCTGGACAGCCGCTACAAGCTCTACTTCAAGAACGAGAACTTCGACTTTGATCCGCGCAAGTCGGCGCTGGCGCAGAAGCAGCAACGCAAGCCTGGCCCGGCGGCCAGCGGCCTGGTCTTCAACGCGTCGGCTGACGCCGCCGCCGGCAGCAAGGCGGTCCGGCTGGCATCGCAGATCAACCGCTCGCGTTCCTACAGCCAGGTCAGCAGCCATATCAGGCGCGAAGCGAAGCGCAATGGCCTGGATTACAACCTGGTCAAGGCGGTAATCGCGGCCGAATCCGGCTTCAATGCCGGTGCCGTATCGCCAGTCGGTGCCGTTGGCCTGATGCAGATCATGCCGACCACCGCCATGGATCTCGGCCTGCGCTCCGATGCCCAGTACTCGGTCGAGGACAAGCTGACCGATCCGGCGCTCAACATCCGCCTGGGTACGCGTTACCTCAAGTTCCTGGTCAACAAGTATCCGGGTCGTCTGGATCTGGCGGTGGCGGCCTACAACGCCGGCCATGGTGCCGTGGCGCGTGCCGGCAACCAGATTCCGCGCTACCGCGAAACGCAGAACTACGTGCGCACCGTGATGGCGCTCTACAACACGCTCAACCCGGCCAGTGCCAGCCCGCTGGCCGTCGCGCGTGCCATGCCACTGGGCAAGGCGCAGGTCGGCAAGAACCGCGTCAGCATGAGCATTCCGGCCACGGCCAGGGTCGCTCCGCCACCTCCTGCGGATCCGATCGTGGTCCAGCGCCTGCGCTCCGAGAACCGGTTGGCAGAGCTGCCGCCAGCGCCAGTGGGTAACACGCCGTCAGCGCTCGATACCGTCTCGACCAAGATCGCCGAAGCCGACCTCGATGCCACCCGCCTGGGGGCAGATGTGGTAGTGCAACCGGCATCGCTGGCCCACCCCTGACCTGATTCCTGCAGCCTGCGCGCTGTGGCCTCCCCCTGAGCGGGCAGGCCGGTTGCCGCAGGCTGTCTGCCGCCCGGCAGCCTGAACCGATTCACCATGAGTACCGATACCACTTTCCCCGAACTGATGCCCGACGGGCAGGACGACCAGCCCAACCTGGCCATGTACGCGCAGCGTGCCTATCTGGAATACGCCCTGAGCGTGGTCAAGGGCCGTGCGCTGCCCGATGTCTGCGACGGCCAGAAGCCGGTACAGCGCCGCATTCTCTACGCCATGGACCGTATGGGCCTGTCCTTTGGCGGCAGCAACGGTGCCAATGGTGCCAAGCCGGTCAAGTGCGCCCGCGTCGTCGGTGACGTGCTCGGCCGTTACCACCCGCATGGCGACCAGGCGGCGTATGACGCACTGGTGCGCATGGCGCAGGATTTTTCGCAGCGCTACCCGTTGATCGATGGCCAGGGCAACTTCGGCAGCCGTGATGGTGACGGTGCCGCCGCCATGCGCTACACCGAAGCGCGCCTGTCGAAAATTGCCACGCTGCTGCTCGACGAAATCGACCAGGGCACGGTCGATTTCATTCCCAACTACGACGGCAGCACCGAGGAGCCGGCGCAGCTGCCGGCGCGCCTGCCGTTCGTGCTGCTCAACGGGGCCAGCGGCATTGCCGTCGGCATGGCGACTGAAATCCCCAGCCACAACCTGCGTGAAGTGGCCGATGCCTGCATTGCGCTGATCAAGCAGCCCAACCTGCCCGATGAGGAGCTGCTCCAGCTGTTGCCCGGACCGGACTTTCCCGGTGGCGGCCAGATCATCAGCAGCGCCGAAGACATCGCCGACGCCTATCGCAGCGGCCGTGGCTCGCTCAAGACACGCGCGCGCTGGGTGATCGAGGACCTGGCGCGCGGCCAGTGGCAGCTGGTGGTGACCGAGCTGCCGCCCAACGTCAGCGCGCAAAAGGTGCTCGAGGAAATCGAGGACCTGACCAACCCCAAGATCAAGAGCGGCAAGAAGGCGCTCAGCCAGGAGCAGCTGCAGCTCAAGGCCAGCCTGTTGGCGGTACTCGATGGCGTGCGTGACGAATCGAGCAAGACGGCGCCTGTGCGTATCGTGTTCGAGCCGCGCACGCGAACCGTCAGCCAGCAGGACCTGATTGGCGCGCTGCTGGCGCACACCAGCCTGGAAACCTCGGCCTCGATCAACCTGACGCAGATCGGCATCGACGGCAAGCCGACGCAGAAATCGCTGCGCCAGATGCTGCAGGAGTGGATCAGCTTTCGCCAGACCACGATCCAGCGCCGCAGCCGCCACCGGTTGGACAAGGTGCTGGACCGCATCCATATCCTGGAAGGGCGCCAGCTGATCCTGCTGAATATCGATGAGGTGATCGCCATCATCCGTGCCAGTGATGATCCCAAGGCGGCGCTGATCGAGCGTTTCCGTCTGACCGAGCGCCAGGCCGAGGACATCCTGGAAATCCGCCTGCGCCAGCTGGCCAGGCTGGAAGCGATCAAGATCGAGCAGGAACTGTCCGAGCTACGCGCCGAACAGCAGCGGCTGGAAGATATCCTCGGCAGCGAGGCCAGCCTGCGCCGCCTGATGATCAAGGAGATCGAGGCCGACGCCAAGCAGTTTGCCGATGCGCGCCGCACGCTGATCCAGCAGGAGCGCCGCGCCGTGGTCGAGGTCAAGGTGGTGGACGAGCCGGTCACCGTGGTGATCAGCGAAAAAGGCTGGGTGCGTGCGCGCACCGGCCACGGCCATGCGCCGGACAGTTTCAGCTTCAAGTCCGGCGATGCGCTCTACGGCACTTTCGAATGCCGCACGGTGGATACACTGCTCGCCTTTGGCAACAATGGTCGCATCTACACGGTCGCGGTCTCCGGCCTGCCGGGTGCGCGCGGCGATGGCCAGCCGATCTCGGCCATGATCGAGCTCGAGGCCGGCACCCATCTGCTGCACTTTATCGCCGGTGCGCCACAGAGTACCTGGCTGCTGTCCGGCAGCGGGGGCTACGGTTTCCTCGCCAGCATCGAGCACATGAGCTCGCGCCAGCGTGCCGGCAAGGCCTTCATCACCTGCAACGCGGGTGAGACGATTTGCGCACCGTCCCGCGTCAGCGCTGCCGATACACCCGGCCAGCAGCTGGCCGAAGCCACCCATGTAGCCTGCGCCAGCACCGATGGTCGCCTGCTGACTTTTGCCATCACCGACTTGCGCACCATGCCCAACGGCGGTCGCGGCCTGATGCTGATGAGCCTGGAGGACAAGGCCAGCCTGGTTGGTGCTGCAGCGTATGCCCGCAGCATCCGGGTCAGCGGCATCGGTCGTGGCAGCAAGCCGCGCGAGGAGACGCTGGAAATCCGCAGCCTCAACAACGCCGCCGGCGTGAGGGGCCGCAAGGGCAAGGACGCTGGCTGGACCTTCAAGCTGCAACGCATCGAGAAGGTACAGTAAGCCATGGCCAAGACAGAGAAACTGCGTCCGATGGCGCTCGATGACATGCTGTTCCAGCAGGGCTTTGGCACGCGCCGTGTCTGTGCCGGGCTGGTGCAGCAAGGCCTGGTGCAGGTCGAAGGCGAGATCGTGCGGGATGCACTGCACCCGGTGGAGCCGCGCGAAGGCCTGCGCTTCAGCGTGCAGGGGCAGGACTGGGAATACCATGCCAAGGCCTACCTGATGCTGCACAAGCCGGCCGGCACCGAATGCTCGCAAAAGCCCTCGGCCTGGCCGAGCATCTATACGTTGCTGCCGGCACCGCTGCGCCAGCGCCCGCAGAAAAGCAGTGTGCAAGGCGTACAGGCCATCGGCCGGCTGGACCAGGACACCACCGGTCTGCTGATCCTGACCGATGACGGCCAGCTGATCCACCGTATGGCCTCGCCACGGCATCAGGTGCCCAAGCTTTACCAGGTACAGTGCAAGCACCCGATCGAGGAGCGCCAGGTCGAACGCCTGCTGGCCGGTGTGGTGCTTGATGACGATCCGAAACCGGTGCAGGCGGCTGCCTGTGTCATCACCAGCGAGACCACGCTGGACCTGACGCTGACCCAGGGCAAGTACCACCAGGTCAAGCGCATGCTGGCCGCCGTCGGCAACCGGGTCGAAGGCCTGCATCGGCACAGCATCGGTGCGCTGCAGCTGCCAGCCGATCTGGCGCCGGGTCAGTGGCGCTGGCTGACGCCGGACGATCTGCAGGCGCTGCAACAGAAATAGGCCGGCTTCGCTACACTGCTGTCTATCATGAAAATCCTGCTTGATGCCTTCTGGCGCGCCGTCGCCTACTGCCTGCGGCCGCGCGTGATCCTGCTGTCGCTGCTGCCTTTTGTCGTGATGCTGCTGGCCGGGCTCGCCTTTGCCCAGTGGGGCTGGTGGCCGGCGGTCGATACCGTGCTGGAGTGGCTGGAAGGCACGACGCTGCTCGCCACCCTGCACCAGGCGCTGGACTGGCTGAATCTGCCACAGTTCAAGAACGTGATCGCGCCGCTGGTGGTGGTGTTTTCCATCACGCCGCTGATCGTGCTGGCCTCGTTGCTGCTGGTGGCCGGCTTCATGACGCCGGCACTGGTCAAGCTGGTAGCCGAGCGCCGCTTCCCGCAACTCGAGCGCAAGCACGGTGCCTCGCTGCTGGCCAGCATCGGCTGGTCGCTTGGCCACACTGTGCTGGCGCTGTTGCTGCTGTTGTTCAGCATCCCGCTCTGGTTCATTCCGCCGCTGGTGCTGATCGTGCCGCCGCTGATCTGGGGCTGGCTCAGCTACCGCGTGATGAGTTTCGATGCCTGGTCCGAGCACGCCAGCAAGCCGGAGCGCCGCCAGCTGATGCAACGCCATCGCACCGAACTGCTCATCATCGGCATCATCACCGGTCTGCTCGGTACCGCGCCCAGCATTGTCTGGGCCTCGGCCACGGTGTTCCTGGTCGCTTTTGCCGTACTGATTCCGGCGGCGATCTGGATCTACATGCTGGTATTTGCGTTTTCCTCGCTCTGGTTCGTGCACTTCTGCCTGGCCGTGCTGCAGCAGCAGCGCCAGCAGGAAGAGCGTGAACGCGCCGCCTTTGTCGCCAGCCAGCCCGACTTTGATGTCGGCAGCCGTCCCGTCGTGCCGGTTGCCGAGACCCTGACTCTTCCCGCTGCGGCCAGCCGCGCCTCCAACAAGGATTCCGCATGACTGCTCCCGTTCTGCCCCATGGCATCCAGGCGCCGCCGGCACATGCCAGCATGCCGCGCTTTCACCTGCTGCTGATCGGTGACGAGCTGCTGTCCGGCCGCCGCCAGGACAAGCATGTGCCGCACA
>JAAYCV010000123.1 GCA_012729605.1 Ramlibacter sp.
CCCAGATCAGGGCCTGGTCGACGATCTGCAGGTTGATCGGCTGCTGCGACACGCGGGCGCGCGAGCCGGGCATGCGCACCGGCACGCTGTCCTCGGCCTGGCGACCCCAGGGCAGACGATCCTTCCAGCCCTTGCGGCTGTCTTGTCCGGGCAGAACGGCACTCATGCGCGACCCTCCAGCGACATGCCGCGCGCCTCGGCCAGCTGTTCCACGGCCTGGCAGAACACCTGGGCGCGGTGCGCGTAATCCTTGAACATGTCCATGCTGGCGCAGGCCGGCGACAGCAGCACCGCATCGCCCTGCTGCGCCTGTCCGGCGGCCAGTTCGACCGCCTGTTCCAGCGAACTGGCGTGCGTGATCGGCACACCGGTATGCTGCAGCGCGGCGGCGATCTGTCCGGCATCCTTGCCGATCAGCAGCACGCTGCGCGCGTAGCGCTGGACCGGATCGGCCAGCGGACTGAAATCCTGGCCCTTGCCATCGCCACCCAGGATCACCAGCAGACGGCGATCCGGGCCCAGGCCATTCAGGGCGGCCAGCGTGGCACCGACGTTGGTGCCCTTGCTGTCATCAAAATACTCGACGCCATCGACGATGCCGACCGGCTCGACCCGATGCGGCTCGCCACGGTATTCGCGCAGGCCGAACAGCATCGGTGCCAGCGCGGCACCGGTCTGCACGGCCAGCGCCAGTGCGGCCAGGGCGTTGCTGGCGTTGTGGCGGCCACGGATACGCAGCGCATCGGCAGGCATCAGGCGCTGGATATGCAGCGGTTCCGGCTCGGCCGCACGACGGCGGCTGCCGCCGTTGTCTTCTGTTTCGGCAGCGCGCACCAGCCACAGCATGCCGTTGACGTCTTCCAGGCCGAAATCGCCCGGGCGCTGCGGCAAGTCCATGCCGAAGCTGGTCCAGTTGCGCGCCGTGGCGGCCGGCTGGCCCTTGGCCGGCTTGACCGGTTCCGGCACCAGCTGCGGCAGCAGCGCCATCACCAGCGCGTCGTCACGGTTCAGTACCGCCGTGCCCTGCTGGCCAAACACATGCGCCTTGGCCTGCACGTAGGCATCCATGCCGCCGTGCCAGTCCAGGTGGTCCTGCGACACATTGAGAATGGTGGCCGCAGTCGGTTCAAAGCGGGTGCAGTCGTTCAGCTGGAAGCTGGACAACTCCAGCACCCAGGCTTCCGGCAGTTCGCCGCTGTCAATGAAACCAGCCAGGGTATCAAGCAAGGCCGGGCCGATATTGCCGGCCATGGCCACGCGCAGGCCGGCGCGATCCAGCAGCTGCGTGGTCAGCGAGGTGACGGTCGTCTTGCCATTGGTGCCGGTAATGCCCAGCACCTGCGGTGCATAAGCCTGTTCCTGCTGCAACTGGCGCAGCGCATGGGCAAACAGGTCCAGCTCGCCACCCACCCACAGGCCGATGGCTCGTGCCGGCTCGGCCACGGCAGCCACCGCCTGCGGCGACAGGCCGGGGCTGATGAAGACGGCGCGGATCTGGCCGTTTTCCAGCAGCGCCTCGGTCAGCGGGCCGCTGACGAACTGCGCCTGCGGCACATCCTGACGCAGGCGATCCAGATTCGGCGGGGCTTCACGGCTGTCGGCCACGACCACGTCGGCACCCTGCCGCGCGCACCAACGTGCCATGGACAGGCCGGAAATGCCGAGTCCCAGGACCAGGACGCGTTGACCGTGAAGGCTGGAATACATCGTCATGGCTTACCTCAGCTTCAGCGTGGTGAGGCCGATCAGGATCAGCAGCATGGTGATGATCCAGAAGCGCACCACCACCTGGGTTTCGCGCCAGCCATTCTTCTCGAAGTGATGGTGCAGCGGCGCCATCTTGAACAGGCGCTTGCCGGTACCGGTACGCTTCTTGGTGTACTTGAAGTAGCTCACCTGCAGCATCACCGACAGCGCTTCCACCACGAAGATGCCGCCCATGATGGCGAGCACGATTTCCTGACGCACGATCACGGCGATGGTGCCGAGCGCGCCGCCCAGCGCCAGCGCGCCGACGTCACCCATGAACACCTGCGCCGGATGCGCGTTGAACCAGAGGAAGGCCAGGCCGGCACCGGCCATGGCAGCGCAGAACACCAGCAGCTCGCCGGCGCCCGGAATATGCGGCAGGTACAGGTAGTTGGAAAACACGCTGCTGCCGGTCACGTAGGCAAACACGCCCAGCGCCGAGCCGACCATCACCACCGGCATGATCGCCAGGCCATCCAGACCGTCGGTCAGGTTGACCGCATTGCTGCTGCCGACAATCACGATGAAGGTCAGCACCAGGAAGCCGACCACGCCTAGCGGATAGCTGATTTCCTTGAAGAAGGGCACCAGCAGGCTGGCCGCCGACGGCAGGCTGATGGAGAGGCCGGAGCTGATCCAGTCATAGACCAGCATCAGCACGCGGTAGTTGCTGGTCTCGGAAATGCTGAACATCAGGTAGAACGCAGCCAGCACGCCGATGATGGTCTGCCACAGGAACTTCTCGCGCGAGGGCATGCCTTCCGGGTCCTTGCGCACGACCTTGCGCCAGTCATCGGCCCAGCCAATCGCGCCAAAGCCGATCATCACCACCAGCACGATCCAGATGAAGCGGTTGGACAGGTTCATCCACAGCAGCGTGGACAGGGTGATGGACAGCAGCACCAGCACGCCGCCCATGGTCGGCGTACCGCTCTTGCTCAGGTGGGTCTCCATGGCATAGCCGCGCACCGGCTGGCCGATCTTCAGTTCACGCAGCTTGCGGATCACCCACGGGCCAGCCAGCAAGCCGATGATCAGGGCCGTCATGGCACCCATCACGGCGCGGAAAGTCAGGTACTGGAACACCCGCAGGAATCCGTACTCCGGATACAGTTCCAGAAGCCACTGGGTCAGTGCTGGCAGCATGTCGTGTCCTTTTCTTGTTGTTGTTCCTGCATCAGCAGCTCGACCACACGCTCCATCTGCATGAAACGCGATCCCTTCACCAGCACACTGCCGGCCTGCGCCAGCACCGGCGGCAAGGCCTGCAACAGCGCCGGCATGTCCTGGGCACTGTCACCGCAGTGCTGCGCGCCGGCATGCTGGCCGGCCGCATGGCGCGCCAGCTCACCCAGCGTGAACAGGTGCTCGATGCCCTGCTGCTGCGCAAACTGGCCGATCTCGATATGGAAGGCCTCGCCCTGGTCGCCGACTTCGCCCATGTCGCCCAGCACCAGCACACGTGGTGCCGGCAGCTCACGCAACACCTCGATGGCTGCGCGCACGGAATCGGGATTGGCGTTGTAGCTGTCATCCACCACGGTCAGCGTGCGGCCTTGCCATTGCAACTGCAGCGCGCGCGAACGGCCCTTGACCGGCTCGAAGGCGTTCAGGCCTTCTGCGATCTGCGCCAGCGACACGCCAGCGGCCTGGGCGCAGGCAACGGCCGCCAGCGCGTTGCGGATGTTGTGGCGACCGGCCACGTGCAGGCGGAACGCCAGCGCGCCTTGCGGCGTGGCGGCTTCGACCTGCCAGTGATCGCCCTGCCAGGCCGTGGCCGTGGCAAATACCTGGGCGCCACAGGCGGCACTTTCGCCAAAGCACAGGCTGGGGCGTTCGCCGGCCAGCTCGCGCCAGATCGGGGTGTACTCCTCATCGGCCGGGTAGACGGCGATGCCATCGGCCGGCAGCGCGCTGATGACGCAGCCGTTCTCGCGCGCAACGGCCTCGACCGTGCCCATGAATTCCTGATGCTCGCGCTGCGCGTTGTTGACCAGCGCCACGGTGGGGGCGGCCATGGCCGCCAGGCCGGCAATCTCGCCGGGATGGTTCATGCCCAGTTCCACCACCGCCAGACGATGGCTGTCACGCAGGCGCAGCAGCGTCATCGGCACACCGATGTCATTGTTCAGGTTGCCCTGGGTGGAAAACGCGGCGTCGCCAGCCGCGGCACGCAGGATGCTGGCCAGCATCTGGGTCACGGTGGTCTTGCCATTGCTGCCAGTCACGGCAATCAGCGGCAGCTGGAACTGGCTGCGCCAGCCGGCAGCCAGCTGGCCCAGCGCCAGGCGCGTATCGGCCACTTCCAGGCCGTTCCAGCCCAGACCATCGAGCTTGCCGGCATGACAAAGCGCCGCGGCGGCGCCGGCATCACGTGCCTGCGCCAGAAAATCGTTGGCGTCAAAGCGCTCGCCCTGCAGCGCCACGAACAGGTCGCCGGCCTGCAGCGTGCGGGTATCGGTATGCACGCGCAGCAGCGGCGTGTTGCCATCGCCCTGCAGGCGCGACTGCGGCAGCCAGCCGGCTGCCTGTTGCAAGCTCATCATGGGAGTCGTGCTCATGCCTGCTCCCCTTCCGTGACGCCTGCCTGCAGGCGTTGTTGTTGTGCCATCTGCACCTGTTCCTGATCCTTGAAGGGCAGTTTCACGCCCTGAATATCCTGATAATCCTCGTGGCCCTTGCCGGCGATCAGCACCACATCCTGCAGCGCTGCCTGTTGCAGGGCCAGCGCAATAGCGCGGGCACGATCCGGTTCCACGCGCGCCTGGGCCGGCTGCTGCAGGCCGGCCACGACCTGGCCGATGATGCGCTGCGGATCTTCGCTGCGCGGGTTGTCGCTGGTGACCAGCAGCTGGTCGCAGGCGGCTTCGGCGGCACGCCCCATCAGCGGGCGCTTGACCGGATCACGATCGCCACCGCAGCCGAACACGCACCAGAGGCGGCCGCCGCGTTGCTGCGCCAATGGCTGCAGCGCCTGCAGCGCCTTTTCCAGCGCATCGGGGGTGTGGGCGTAATCGACCACCGCCAGCGGCTGACCGTCGGCCGGCAGGCACTCCATGCGACCCGGTACCGGCAGCAGGCCGGTACAGGCAGCCACGGCAGCCTGCAAGCTGATGCCAAGCGCGCGCATCGAGGCGATCACGCCCAGCATGTTGGAGACGTTGTACTGGCCGATCAGCGCGGTACGCAGTTCCAGCGCCGGTGCGCCAGCTTCGTGCAGCTGGAACACCAGGCCGTCATCGGCATAGCGGATATCCGATGCCTGCAGGCGCGCCGTGCGGCCATCCTCGCAGGACACGGTCCACAGGTCCAGGCCGCTGTCGGCCAGCTCCTGTGCCAGCGTGACGCCAAACGCATCGTCCAGGTTGATCACGGCGGCGCGCAGGCCCGGCCAGTCGAACAGCGCACGCTTGGCCTGCCAGTAGGCTTCCATGGTGCCGTGGTAGTCCAGGTGGTCCTGGGTGAAATTGGTGAACAGCGCCACGGCGATGCGCACGCCATCCAGGCGATGTTCCGCCACGCCGATGGAGGAGGCCTCCATGGCGCAGTAACGCACGCCCTGTTCCACGCTGTCATGCAGCAGGCCTTGCAGCAGCACCGGGTCCGGCGTGGTCATGCCGGTGTAGTGCAGTTCGGCGCGGTTCTGCACGAAACGGCCGACGCCCAGCGTGCCCACCAGGGCACAGCCAGCCGTGGCTTCCGGCACGCGTGCCAGCGCCTGCGCCAGCCACCAGGAGGTGCTGGTCTTGCCATTGGTGCCGGTCGCCGCCACGATCTGCAACTGGCTCGACGGCTCGCCGTAGAACAGGTCGGCGATCTGGCCAGTCAGGCGGCGCAGACCCGGCACGCAGGCGACGCGGCCCTGCACCAGCGGCTGATGCTGCGGCTGCATGAAATCGAATGCCTCGACACCTTCGGCCTCGACCAGGCAGGCCGAAGCGCCTTGTTGCAGCGCGCCCAGCACATGGGCACGCGCATCGTGCGCAGCACCCGGCCAGGCGATAAAGCCGTTGCCGGCCTGCACCTTGCGGCTGTCGGTGCACAAGATAGCCGTATGCTGACGCAGCCAGGCGGCGGCATCAGCAGCAGTTGTCAGGATCGGCAGGGAAAGGTGTCGGCTCATGGGGTCACCTCCTTGGCTGCCTCGTCATCGGCCGCCACCACCTGGGGCTGCACCGTCATGTCAGGCTGTACGCCCAGGATGCGCAGCGTCTGCTGCACCACGTCGCTGAAGACCGGGGCGGCCACGATACCGCCGTAGATGCTGGAGCGCGGCTCGTCGATCATCACGCCGACCACGATGCGCGGCGACTCGATCGGCGACACGCCGACAAAGGAGGCGCGGTACTTGCGGTCGGCATAGCCACGGCCTTCCTGCTTGCGCGCGGTACCGGTCTTGCCGCCGACCGAGTAGCCGACGGTCTGCGAACGCGTGGCAGTGCCACCGGGCAGGCTCACCATCTGCAGCATGTGCATCACTTCCTTGGCCACCTTGCTGCTGTAGACGCGCTTGCCTTCCTCAGGATTGGAAGGCTGGAACTTGCCGCTCTCGTCCACCGCACCCTTGCGCACCATGCTGACCGGCATCAGCACGCCATCCCGCGCAAACACGGAATAGACGCGCGACACCTGGAACAGGCTGGCCGACAGGCCGTAGCCATAGCTCATGGTGGCCTTCTCGACCGGACGCCAGGACTTGAAGTTGCGCACGCGGCCGGCGGCAATGCCCGGAAACGGCAGATCCGGCTTCTGGCCCAGGCCGAGCGCCGTGTAGTTCTGCCACATTTCCTCGGAGCTGAGGCGGTCGGCGATCTTGACCATCCCGACGTTGCTCGACTTCTGGATCACGCCCTGCACCGTCAGCGTGCCGTAGCTGTGGGTATCGCTGATGGTGTGACCACCCATGCTCATGCGGCCGTTGCCGACATGGATGGCGGTCTGCGGGTTGACGCGGCCCAGCTCCAGCGCCTGCGCCACCAGGGCCGGCTTGATGGTCGAGCCCGGCTCGTAGATATCGGTCAGGGCGCGGTTGCGCAGCTGCTCGCCGGTCAGGTTGCGGCGATTGTTCGGGTCATAGCTCGGGTAGTTGGCCAGCGCCAACACCTCGCCGGTCTGCACGTCCAGCACGACTACGCTGCCACCCTTGGCGTCGCTTTCGGTCACGGCATCGCGCAGCTTCTGCCAGGCAAAGTACTGCACCTTGCTGTCGATCGTCAGGTGGATGTCCTGGCCGTCCATCGGCGGTACTTCCTCGCCCACGCCTTCGATCACGCGGCCCAGGCGGTCCTTGAGCACGCGACGCGAACCGGCCTCGCCAGCCAGCTGCGCGTTGAAGGTGCGCTCCATGCCCTCCTGGCCCTTGTCCTCGACGTCGGTGAAGCCGACGATGTGCGCCACGGCCTCACCCTCAGGGTATTGGCGACGGTATTCCTTGCGCTGGTAGACGCCTTCGATCTCCAGATCCATGATCTTCTTGGCCACATCCTCGTCAATCTGGCGCCGCAGGTAGACGAAGGTGCGGTTCTTGCCGTTGAGGCGCTTTTCCACATCGGCCAACGGCATGTCGAGCAGCCTGGCCATCTGCTTCAGCTTGTCGCGATCCGCGTCCAGATCCATGTCTTCGGGAATCGCCCAGATGCTTTGCGCCGGCACGCTGGAGGCCAGGATCAAGCCGTTGCGATCCAGGATGCGGCCGCGGTTGGCCGGCATTTCCAGCGTGCGGGCAAAGCGCACCTGACCCTGACGCTGGAAGAAATCGTTGTCGATGATCTGCACATAGGCGGCGCGGCCCATCATCACGCCAAAGGCCAGCATCATCAGCGCGACCAGCAGGCGGCTGCGCCAGGCCGGCGTGTGGCTGGTGAGCAGCGGGTTGGCACCCATGGCGCGCTCGCGTACTGCCTTGACGCTGGTGGCCCCACGCAGGCTTTTTTCCAGGGCGCGATCCATGCGGTCATCGCGGCTGCCGAAAATGCGTTTCATCGGCTGCCTCCCTGCGCGTTGGTGCTCACGTCGGCCACCGGCGTGCTCAGGCTGACCACGCCATTGCGGATCGTCACGTATTGCGTGACGGCCGGACTGGACTCGCGCATGCCGAGCTGGCCACGTGCAATACCCTGCACGCGCAAGGCAGCGGTCTGGGCGCGCTTCTGCACCTCGAGCGTGTCACGCTCGGTCTCGAGCTTGCGTGCGGCGGCGCGTGCCTTGTCCATGTCAGTATAGACAGTGCGCGATTCATACTGCAGGTGCACCAGGTAAAAGGCACTGACCAGCACGGCAGCAAGCAGAGCCAGATGGGTACGGATCATGCCGAGGCCTCCGTACGGGTGGCACAGCGCAGGATGGCACTGCGCGAACGCGGGTTGCCTTCCACCTCTTGCGCCGTCGGGCGCAGGCGCTGCACATCGGTCAGCGGCATCGGCTTGGGCGCGGTGGCAAAGGCGGCCGGCATGCGGCGGTCAAACACCTCGCGCGAATGCTGCGCCATGAACTGCTTGACGATGCGGTCTTCCAGCGAGTGAAAGCTGATGACGACCAGGCGACCACCCGGACGCAGGATGCGCATGGCGGCATTCAGCGCCAGCTGCAGGTCTTCGAGCTCAGCATTGATGAAAATCCGGAAAGCCTGAAACGTGCGCGTTGCCGGATCCTGGCCACGCTCGCGGGTCTTGACCGCGCCAGCCACGAGTTGGGCAAGCTCTGCGGTGGTCGTGAGCGGCCCGTGCTCCTGTCGGCGAGCTGCAATCGCCTTTGCAATCTGTGCAGCAAACCGTTCTTCGCCGTAATCACGTATCACCTCCGTCATCTGGTCGATTTCGGCATCTGCCAGCCAGTCGGCCACGCTTTCGCCACGGGTCGGATCCATCCGCATGTCGAGCGGACCATCATTGCGGAACGAGAAACCGCGCTCCGGGTTGTCGATTTGCGGGGAGCTCACCCCCAGGTCCAGCAGCACGCCGTCGACACTGTGCGCCGGCAGTTCGCCCATGGCAACAAAGCTGTCATGGCGGATCTCGAAACGGCTGTCCTCGATCAGGCGCGCTTCAGCGATCGCGTCAGGATCCTTGTCGAAGGCGAGCAGGCGACCGCTCTCATTGAGTGACTGCAGGATGGCACGGCTGTGTCCGCCGCGGCCAAACGTGCCATCGACATAGTGGCCGGACGGGTTGACCACCAGCAATTCGGCGGCCTCCCCCAGCATGACTGTGGTGTGTTTCCAATCTGCCTGCACAACGCACCTCAGAACGACAAGTTGTCCAGGAACTCGGGCAGCGGCTGCTCGTCAGCCTCTGCGTCCTTGGCCTTGAACAGCGCCAGATCCCAGATCTCGAAATGGCTGCCATTGCCGATGAACTTGGCGTCTTTCTCCATGTGCGCGGCCTCGCGCAGGTCAGGGGACAACAGGATACGGCCGGCAGAGTCGAGCTCGACCGGCATGGCGTTGCCCAGGATGCGGCGCTTTTGCCAGGCCGCCGAGTTGGGCCAGGCCGCCACCATGGCGCGGAACTGCAGCCATTCATTCTCGGGAAACAGCAACAGGCAGTCCTCGCGGAAATGGCGCGTGATGTGCAACTTGTTCTCGCAGACCTGCTGAAGGTCGTCACGATACCGGGCAGGAATGGCGATCCTGCCCTTGGCGTCGATGGCGATGGTGCTGGCACCCTCTAGCAACACGGTGTGATTTCCTGAAAAACGGCCTGAAAAGGGAAGTGAAATGACACTTCTCACCACTATTTCCCACTTTTCAACACTGTATCAGGAAACGACACCGCCCACAATTGCTGTGGGCGGAATTTTTTAATGAAATCAAGAACTTATGGTAACAAGCGGGGAATCTCCAGAAAGGAAATCCCTGCAACTACCAGCACTTACGGAACCTAGTCAATGTAAGGCTTGAGACAATTCCAGGCATTACAGGATGTAACGTGACAAATCCTCGTTCTGGCTGATCTCGCCCAGGCGCTGATCGACATAGGCGGCATCGATCACCAGGGTCTGGCCGCCACGGTTGCTGGCGTCAAAGCTGACCTCATCCAGCAGGCGCTCCATCACCGTTGCCAGGCGGCGCGCGCCGATATTTTCGGTGCGCTCATTCACGTCATGCGCGATCACCGCCAGACGGCGAATGCCCTCGTCGGTGAAATCGAGCGTGACCTGCTCGGTCGCCAGCAGCGCCTGGTACTGCTTGACCAGCGAAGCGCGGGTCTGCTTCAGGATCGCCTCGAAATCTTCCACCGACAGGTTCTGCAGCTCGACCCGGATCGGGAAACGGCCCTGCAACTCGGGGATCAGGTCGCTCGGCTTGCTCAAGTGGAAGGCACCGGAGGCCACGAACAGGATGTGATCGGTCTTGATCATGCCGTACTTGGTGCTGACCGTGGTGCCCTCGACCAGCGGCAGCAGGTCGCGCTGCACGCCCTGGCGCGAGACATCGGCACCACTGCGCTCGGCACTGCCAGCGACCTTGTCGATCTCGTCCAGGAACACGATGCCGTTCTGCTCGGCGTTGTCCAGCGCCTGGCTGCGGATCTCGTCCTCGTTCACCAGCTTGCCGGCTTCTTCATCGACCAGCTGGCGCAGCGCATCGGCGACCTTGACGCGCTTGAGCTTGCGACGGCCCTGACCCATCTGGCTGAACATGTCGCGCAGCTGCTCGGTCATCTCTTCCATGCCGGACGGGCCCATGA
This sequence comes from Ramlibacter sp., assembly GCA_012729605.1. GTDB lineage: Bacteria > Pseudomonadota > Gammaproteobacteria > Burkholderiales > Burkholderiaceae_C > Brachymonas > Brachymonas wangyanguii. Next base: position 10,437 of record JAAYCV010000123.1, read on the forward strand.
TCTGCATCGGTGCGGCGGCCTCCGCCAGCTCAATCTCGATTTCCTTGTCGTCCAGCTGGCCTTCGCGCAGCTTCTTGCGGAACAGCTGGCGCGTGCTGTTGTCGGCAGCGGGTTGCGCCGGCTGGTCGCCGACCGGGCGCGCCTGCGGCAGCAGCGCATCGAGAATGCGCTCCTCGGCTGCGTCCTGGGCGCGGTTGCGCATCTGCTGCACCGCCTGTTCGCGCGTCTGCTTGACCGACACCTCGACCAGGTCGCGGATGATGGAATCGACATCCTTGCCGACGTAGCCGACTTCGGTGAACTTGGTCGCCTCGACCTTGATGAAAGGCGCATCGGCCAGGCGTGCCAGCCGGCGTGCGATCTCGGTCTTGCCGACACCCGTCGGGCCGATCATCAGGATGTTCTTGGGCGTGATTTCGGGACGCAGCTTCTCGTCCACGTGCTGGCGGCGCCAGCGGTTGCGCATGGCGATGGCCACGGCGCGCTTGGCCTGCTGCTGGCCAACAATGTAGCGGTCCAGTTCGGACACGATTTCCTGGGGGGTCATGGCAGACATGCTCGGGATCCTGCTTGCGGAAAAGATCGGAAAAGGGAACGGCTGCGCCCACCGGGCGCGGCGGGAGGCATCAGGCCGGGAATTCCAGCGTCTCGATGGTGTGGTGCATATTGGTGTAGATGCACAACTCGCCGGCAATCGCCAGCGAACGGCGCACCACCTCTTCGGCCGACAGCTCGGTGTGGTCGACCAGCGCGATCGCGGCCGACTGGGCATAGGCACCACCGGAACCGATGGCGACAATGCCTTTCTCGGGCTCAAGCACATCGCCATTGCCGGTGATGATGAGGGAGGCATCCTTGTTGGCCACGGCCAGCATGGCCTCGAGGCGACGCAGCACGCGGTCGGTGCGCCAGTCCTTGGTCAGTTCGACGGCAGCGCGCACCAGGTTGCCCTGGTATTTTTCCAGCTTGGCCTCGAAACGCTCGAACAGGGTGAAGGCATCAGCGGTGGCGCCAGCAAAACCGGCCAGCACCTGGCCGTTGTAGAGCTTGCGCACCTTGCGGGCCGAACCCTTGACGACGATATTGCCCAGCGTGACCTGGCCATCGCCGCCGATGGCGACCTGCAGGCCTTGCGGCGTCTGGCGACGCACGCTGAGGATGGTGGTTCCGTGAAATTGTTCCATGCGGGGTGAAGCCAGCGACAGCAGCTGCCGGCTGGCCACAGAAAGTTGATCAACCCCGCACAGATAGGGGCGCGCTGCGGCTTTGCAAGCGCGCCAGCGACATCAGTCGCCGAACATTTTCTGCTTGAGTTCGCGGCGCTGCTGTGCTTCCAGCGACAGCGTGGCTGTCGGGCGCGCCAGCAGGCGGCCGATGCCGATCGGTTCGCCAGTCTCGTCGCAGTAGCCGTAGTCACCGGAATCGACCAGGTCGATCGACTGCTCGATCTTCTTCAGCAGCTTGCGCTCACGGTCACGCGTGCGCAGCTCCAGTGCGTGCTCTTCCTCGATGGTGGCACGGTCGGCCGGATCGGGCACGACCACGGCATCTTCGCGCAGGGTTTCGGCGGTCTTGCCGGCATTGCTCAGGATGTCGTCACGCAGCAGGGACAGCTTGTGACGGAAGAAGGCCAGCTGCGCGGTGTTCATGTACTCGGCATCCGGCATGGCCAGCACTTCGGCATCGGTCAACTCTTCAGGAGACTTCTTTTTCCAGTTGTTGGCCAGCTTGGCGTCTTTTTTCAGGGGCATACTTCGCTCATGTCGGTGGTCTGTCCAAGGCGGCAGACAGCTTGCTCGCAAACTGCAGCCGCGAACAGCTGCAGGGGAACCCCGAAGCCGGCAAGCAACCCTGCCTGCTTCATGGGGAATTTGCCATTTTGAACGATGTTCGGGGGCAAAACGCAGCGATTCTAGGGTAAATCACTACAAGTATCCAGCCAGCCCCTGTGCTGCGGTGCGATATCAGCTCAGGCTCTGGTCCAGTCCCTGCGTCAGGATCTCGCGCGGCAGATCGACGCCGATGAACACCATGCGGCTTTCGCGCACTTCGTCCTTGCCCCATTCCGGGCCCAGATCGCTGCCCATCAGCTGGTGCACGCCCTGAAAGATCACCTTGCGATTGGTGCCCACCATGTCGAGCACGCCCTTGTAGCGGTACATCTTGGGGCCATAGATCTGCACGATGGCGCCGAGGAAGTCTTCCAGCTTGGCCGGATCAAACGGGCGCGTGGCGCGGTAGACAAAGCTCTTCACGTCATCGTCGTGGTGATGGTGGTGTGCATGACCCTGGTGGTTGCAGGCTTCGCCCGGTGCGTGGTGGTGGTCGCAATCGTGTGCATGGCCATGCTCATGCTTATGTTCATGACCGTGATCGTGGCCCTGGTGGTTGCAGGCCTCGCCTTCGGCGTGCTGGTGGTCGCAGCCTTCGGCATGGTCATGATCGTGGTGATAGTCGTGCTCGTCTTCCTGCAGGAACTCGGGATACAGGTCCAGCGTGGCGTTCAGGTTGAAGCCGCGCAGGTCCAGCACCTCGTCCAGCGCCACTTCGCCAAAGTGCACCACCTTCTGCGGCGCACGCGGGTTCATCTGCTGCAGGCGGTGCTGCAGGTCGTGCAGCTCGGGCTTGCTGACCAGATCGGCCTTGCTGACGAAGATCTGGTCGGCAAAACCGACCTGGCGCTGTGCTTCCAGGCGCTCGTCCAGCTGCGTCTGCGCGTGCTTGGCATCGACCAGCGTGACGATGGAATCAAGCAGGTAGTTCTCGGCAACCTCGTCGTCCATGAAGAAGGTCTGCGCCACCGGGCCGGGGTCGGCCAAGCCGGTGGTCTCGATCACGACACGGTCGAAATCGAGCAGGCCCTTGCGCTTCTTGGCCGCCAGCAGCGTCAGCGTGTTGCGCAGATCGTCGCGGATGGTGCAGCAGACGCAGCCGTTGCTCATCTGGATGATCTGCTCGTCGGTATCGGAGACCAGGATGTCGTTGTCGATGTTTTCCTCGCCAAACTCGTTCTCGATGACGGCGATCTTCTGGCCGTGCGCCTCGGTCAGGATGCGCTTGAGCAGGGTGGTCTTGCCGGAGCCGAGGAAGCCGGTGAGGATGGTGGCGGGGATCATGGTCATGGGAATCTGCAGGAGTGGCGGCAACGCGCGTGGCGCGCCGGAGTGGACAGGGCCAGCGCTGTCATCAGGCTGGCATGCAGGGATATTACTGTCTTTCCGATGCGCAAGGCCAGCAGCAGGCGGCATGGCCTGCCCGGCATCAGGGGCGTCCGGGCATATCCTTGCCTGACGTGGGTGTTTTCTTGATCTGGATCAAGAAACATGCAAACAGGGCTTGCAGGCGAACATCGAGAGGTATAAATTTTCAACTGTTGATTAATTCAATCAATTAACTCCCTCTTCACCTCCTGCAAGGAGACTTCCATGACAAGCACTGCAACCTCTCCGGTTCCCTACAAGGGGAACGACAAGCTGCTGTTCGGCATGATCATGGGCGTGATCGCATTCTGGCTGTTTGCCCAGACCACGCTCAACATCGCACCGGACATGCAAAAAGACCTCGGCATCGATTCCAACCTGATGAACATCGCCGTGGCCATCACTTCCCTGTTCTCGGGCATGTTCATCGTGGTGATGGGCGGCCTGGCCGACCGTGTCGGTCGCGTGCGCATCATGATGCTGGGCTTCATCCTCAGCATTATCGGCGCCCTGATGATTGCCATGGCGCCCACCGGCACCCTGGCAATTCCTTTCCTGATGGTGGGTCGCGCCATCCAGGGTGTTTCCGCCGCCTGCATCATGCCGGCCAGCCTGGCGCTGGTGAAGAGCTACTGGGACGGTGCCGAGCGCCAGCGTGCCGTAAGCATGTGGTCGATCGGCTCCTGGGGTGGTTCCGGCCTGTGCGCCCTGTTTGGCGGCCTGATGACGCAGAACTTCGGCTGGCGCTCGATCTTCTTTGCCTGTGCCGCCGTCTCGGTGCTGGGCATGCTGATGATCCGTGGCACGCCTGAAAGCAAGGTGCAGGGCAACAGCAACGCCAAGCTGGACCTGGCTGGCATCGTCAGCTTCATGGTCACCATGGTGGCACTGCAGATCCTGGTGACCCAGGGCAACAAGTACGGCTGGGCCAGCCCCGCCATGCTGGCCATGCTGGCCATCACCGTGGTCGCAGGTGCCTTCTTCTTCTACGTGGAAAGCCGCGCCGGCCATGCCTTCATCGATTTCAAGCTGTTCAACAACCGCATCTTCACCGGTGCCACGATCTCCAACTTCATGCTCAACGGCGTGGCCGGCATGCTGATCGTATCCCTGCAACTGGTGCAGCTGGGCGGCAACCTGAACGCCCAGCAGGCCGGCATGCTGACCCTGGGTTATGCGATTGCCATCATTGCCTTCATCCGCGTCGGCGAGAAACTGCTGCAGCGCTTCGGTTCCCGCAAGCCGATGCTGTGGGGCTGCCTGATCACCGGCCTGTCGATCCTGCTGCTGATGCCGACCAACGTCATGCTGGAAGACTACAAGTACCTGGCCATCATCTCCTACATCCTGTTCGGTATCGGCCTGGCCTTCTACGCCACCCCGTCCACGGACGCTGCCCTGTCCAACCTGCCTGCCGACCAGGCTGGCTCCGGCGCCGGCATCTACAAGATGGCCTCTTCCCTCGGCGGTGCCTTCGGCGTGGCGATCTCTGCCGCCATCTTCACCGCCCTGCGTGCCAACAACGACAGCATCCACTGGCTGGAAGGCGTGATCACCTTCGTCGGCCGCCAGGACAACGTGGCTACCCGTGAAGCAGCGATCATCGCCCTGGCATTCAACCTGCTGATGGTGGTACTGGCGATCATCTCCATCATGCGCACCATCCCGAAGGGCAAGAAGGCCTGAGCCTGCCGCCCGCTACGGTCGGCCAGCCGTGCCGCTGGTGCACGCTGTCCGGCCGGAACCCACACACCAGCAAGGAATACCAACATGAAACAGATTCTCGACACCATCAGCGCCGGCCAGGCCGGCATCCAGGAACATTTCCACTACCTGCACCAGCACCCGGGCCTGGCATTTGAAGAAACCGTGGCCGCCAGCTACATCGCCGGCAAGCTGCGCGAATGGGGCTATGAAGTGACCGAAGGCCTGGGCCAGACCGGCGTGGTGGCTCGCCTGAAGGTGGGCGATGGCCAGGCCAGCATCGGCCTGCGCGCCGATACCGACGCGCTGCCCGTGCAGGAAGGTGCCGACCTGCCCTACAAGAGCCAGATCGCCGGCAAGTCGCACATGTGCGGCCACGACGCACACAGCGCGATGCTGCTGGGCGCTGCCGAATACCTGGCGAAAACGAAGAACTTCAACGGCACGCTGAACCTGGTGTTCCAGCCGGCCGAGGAAATCATGGCCGGCGCTCCCGGCATGATCGCCGACGGCCTGCTCGAGAAGTTCCCGATGGACGTCATCTTCGGCATGCACAACATGCCCGGCCTACCGGCCGGCAAGCTGCATTTCACCTCCGGCCCGATCATGGCCGCGGTGGACAACTGGGAAATCGTGCTGACCGGAGTGGGCAGCCACGGCTCCATGCCGGAGAAGAGCATCGACCCGCTGGTGGCGGGTGCCGCGCTGGTGATGTCGCTGCAGACCATCGTGTCACGCAATGTTGCACCGATGGATGCCGCCGTGGTCAGCGTGGGGGCCTTCCAGTCGGGTGATGCCGGCAACGTGATTCCGCAGAATGCCACGCTGCGCCTGAGCGTGCGCACGCGCAAGCCAGAAACGCGCCAGATGGTGCTGGACAAGATCCGTTCCATCACCAAAGCCACGGCCGAAGCCTACAACGTCCAGTCCGAGATCAAGGAAGGCCCTCCCGGCGCGATCCTGATCAACAACCCGGAACAGACCGAGCGCTGCACGCAGATCGCGCGCGCGCTGCTGGGCGAGGACCAGGTGGTGAATCCCGGCCCGACCTTCATGGGCAGCGAGGACTTTGCCTTCTATGCCGAGAAGATTCCTGGCGTCTATGCCTTTGTCGGCAATGGCGATACCTATAACGTGCATCACCCGATGTACGTGTTTGACGAAAAGGTGCTGCCGGTTGGTTCTGCCTATTGGGTGGCGATTGCCGAAAGCTATCTCAAATGATAGTTTCCTGAAATAAATCGCATTTCTACGGCGCAGGGGCCATGGCAAATGTCATGTCCCCTTCATTTTTATCCACGCATGCCGCGCGGGCTCTTGGCGTGTTCCGGGATCGGGACTAGTATGCAAGTTGCAACAGCCTGCAAGCAGTTCAGGCTGTGCTCCTGTTTCCTGTAATCCGGTCGTACTCATGTCTGCCCCCTCTTCTTCCCGCCCCGCATCGCCCGACAGCGCGTCTGCGGACAAGCCCTACCTGACCTACAAGCTGGATCTGATCAAGACCCTGGCCACCAAGGCCGCCGATCAGCGCTACGAGAAGGCCGTGGGCATGCGGGTGCGCGAGTTGCGGGTGCTGCGCCTGATCCACGCCCTGCCCGGCGTGGCCGCTTCCGAGCTGGGCCAGCGCCTGGTGCTGGAAAAGACGCTGATGTCCAAGTACCTGGCTGACCTGGAGCAGCGTGGCCTGATCCAGCGTTCGCTGGATCCGCAGGACAACCGGGTGCACCGCCTGTTCCTGACCCCGGCCGGGCAGGAGGTCTGGCAGACCTGCGAGCAGATCGGCCGCGAACTGGAACAGCAGATGTTCCAGGAACTGGACGAAGCCGACTGGGAGCAGCTCAACCTGCTGCTGGACCGGCTGCACGACTCGCTGCTGCACTGGCAGGCCAGCACCAGGCCGGCAAGCCGGCGCCCGGCGGCGCGCAGCCGTATCCGTCCGCAGCTCAAGGCGGTCTGACGCCCGGCATCAATCCTGTTTCTTGTGCGCGCGCGGATGCGCGGCATCGTAGATACGCGCCAGGTGCTGAAAATCCAGCCGCGTATAGACCTGCGTGGTGCTGATGTTGGCATGTCCCAGCAGTTCCTGCACGGCACGCAAATCCCCGCTCGACTGCAGCAGATGACTGGCATAGGAATGGCGCAGCATGTGCGGATGCACCGGCGTATCCAGCCCGGCCTGCTGTGCGCGCTTGCGCAGCCGCTGCCAGACCGAAGCCGCTGACAGGCGCTTGCCGCCGCGGCCGATCAGCAGGGCCGGTTCCTGTTGCGCTGCCGGCAGTTGCGCACGCTGCTGCAGCCAGGCCTGCGCCGCCAGCTGCGCCTGTCGCCCGAGCGGTACGCTGCGCCGCTTGCTGCCCTTGCCCAGCACATGCGCCTGGCCTTCCTGCAGATCCAGCCAGCCGCGCGCATCCGGCCCGGCTACGGCATCCAACCCGACCAGTTCGGCCACGCGCAAGCCACAGCCGTACAGCAATTCGACGATCAGGGCATCGCGCAGCTGTTGCCAGTCCGGCGGCGCAGTGCCGGATTCGGGCGGTTGGTAATCGGCCAGCTGCATCGCGGCATCGACCGGCAAGGCCTTGGGCAACGGCCGGCCAGCCTTGGGGGCGTGCACGTCCTGCACCGGGTTGTGGGCAATCTGCCGGCTGTTCACCAGCCAGCGGTAGAAACCACGCCAGGACGACAGCACCAGCGCCAGCCCGCGTGCACTGCGGCCACGCGCATGCAGGGTGGCGACCCAGCGGCGCACATGTGCTGTCTGTACCTGCAGCAGCGGCACGCCAGACTCGCTGGCCAGCGCCTGCAGCAGCGTCAGGTTCTCGCGGTACAGCGTGACGCTGCGCGCCGCCAGCCGCTTTTCATGGCGCACAAAGTCCAGATAGCGCTGCAGCAGCGGATCCGGAGCGATGGCGCCAGTCGGCTGCATCAGGCGTCGGCCGGGGTGTCGCTGGACGGCGCAGCGCTGTCGGGAGCTGCCTCTGCAGGCACTTCGGCCACAGGTGCAGCAGTAGCCGCCACCGCACGCGGCAGCACCAGCGGCGACAGCGCCGCGCTGGCGATATCGGCAATGCGCTGCAGGAAATCGGTCGCCATGTCATCGGTAAAGCGCTGGCTGTCAGGCGATGCCAGCACCAGCAGGCCAAAGGCGGCCGACGTGACAGCGCTACCCGGCGTGCGCAAGGGCAGCAGTGCCAGTGACGCCGCCTGGGTCGGCTCATCCAGCCATTTCACCGCCTCCACGCCCACATGCATGCCGCAATATGGCGATTGCAGCGAGCTGGCGAAGGCCTGGCCTTCTTCGCTGACGCCGCAGGCAAAACCCTGGCTGGCGTATTCGGGCGTGACGCCCCAGACGCGCAGCGCCACCTGCGGTACCTGGAACTGCTCCTGCAGATTGCGGCACAGCGTGGCCGGCAGCGCCAGCGGATCGTGCTGCAGATACAGCCCGGTGGCCCACTTGAGCAGGCGGTTGGTGGTCAGGCTGTTGCTGCTGCCGTGGCGGATCATGTCGACCAGGCGGTGCTCCAGCACCTTGATCTTGTCGCGCAGCATCTCGGCCTGGCGCTCGTGCAGGTTGACGACGCGCTGGCCGTGGGCGCTGCCCAGTTGCACCGCTGTCAGCAGTTCGGCATTGCGCTCGAAAAAGCCGGGATTCTGGATCAGGTACTCGGCGATGTCGCGCTCGGTGATGGGGGCAAATTCGTTCGGATTCATGCGAGAAATTGTTCGTTCTGGTCGGTCGGCAGGACCGGGAATTCGGGCAGGTCGATCTCGCCATGGTAGACGGTGGTGGCCGGGCCGGTCATCATGACGCGGCTGCCGGCACCATCCCACTCGATATGCAGGCTGCCGCCGCGGGCATCGACCTGCACGCGGCTGCCCAGCAGGCCGAGCTGACGACCGGCCACCACCGCCGCACAGGCACCGCTGCCACAGGCCAGGGTTTCACCCACGCCGCGCTCATAGACGCGCAGGCGCGCATGATCACGCCCCAGCACCTGCAGGAAGCCGACATTGACGCTGGCAGGGAACGCCGGCAGCGCCTGCACCGCACGGCCAATGGCCTCGACCTGGGCCTCACGCGTATCAGGCACCAGCAGCACCGCATGCGGATTGCCCATGGACAGCAGCACCGCCTCGACCGGCTCCAGGCCAGCCGCCGACAGGTCCAGCTGCCATAACGTGGCCTGCTGCGCCTGGCGCTGCGCCACGCCCTGCGGCTCGAAGGGCAGCACCGCGCTATCGAAGGCGGGAATGCCCATGTCTACCGTGACCAGCCCATCCGCACGCGCCTGCAGCACGATGGTGCCGCGCTTGACCTCGACCGCAATCGTCTCCTTGTCGGTCAGACCCTGCTCCAGCACGTAGCGCACGAAGCAGCGCGCGCCGTTGCCGCAATGCTCGACTTCACCGCCATCCGCGTTGTGGATCACGTAGGCAAAGTCGGTATCGAGCCGCGTTGCCGGGCGCACGCTCAGGATCTGGTCCGCCCCGATGCCGTAGCGCCGGTCGGCCAGAAAGCGGTAATGCGTGCGGTTCAGCCCGAGACTGCCGCGCGTCTCGTCCAGCACGATGAAATCGTTGCCGGCTCCCTGCATCTTGGTAAAGCGGATCTTCATGCCGGCATTATCGACCAAGGTGACAGGGTTTGCAGCAATCCGCCCGCGCAGGGCTTGTGGCATAGTTGACGCTCACGTCAATCCGATTTCCGATCTGCTCCATGCCACGCGCCAGCCAACTGCTCCACCCCGAACTGACTCCTGCCCCCCTGCGCCAGGCCGCCACCGTGCTGCTGGTGCGCGATGCCCCCGATGGCTGGGAAGTGCTGATGACCAAGCGCTCGTCCAAGGCCAGTTTTGCCGCCGACCTGTACGTGTTTCCCGGCGGCGCTGTCGATGCCGCCGACCTGGCCATCCAGCAGCAGCCGCAGCTGTTCTGCCACCAGCCGCTGCAGGAAGGCGAACCGCTGACCTGGGCGCTGGCCGCGCTGCGCGAAAGTTTCGAGGAGGTTGGCGTGCTGCTGGCCACGCGTGCCGATGGCAGCCCGGCCACGCAGCAGGATGTCGATGCGCTCGATGCCGCCATCGGCCGCCGCAACACGGCCCCGGCCTTTTACGATGCCTGCCGTGACGCTGGCCTGTGCCTGCGCGTGGATCAGGTCTACCTGCTGGCACGCTGGACCGGCCCGCTGGACATTCCCAAGCGCTTCGATACCCCGTTCCTGGTGGCGCGTATGCCCGAAGGCCAGCAGGCGCTGACCGACGACCACGAGCAGTTCGAGGCCTGCTGGGTGCGCCCATCCGATGCGCTGGAGCGCCACGAGCGCAATGAATTTGCCATCATGTTCCCGACGCACGGCACGCTGCAGCGCATTGCGCACTTTGCCAACGTGCAGGAGCTGCTGGACGCCTGCACGCCGCACCAGCCGCGCTGGCACTACATGCCGCGCGGCGCACAGCTGAATGGCGAGGAGGCACGCATCGTCAACGACGAACTCGCCTTTGGCGAGATCGGCCTGGTGACGCCGCACGGCCAGCCGGTACACCCGCTGGACTGGCAGCACGAGCGCCCGGTGCCACTGCTGCGCAACGTGCAGCGTCTGACCGCCAACAACAGCGGCCGCATGACCGGCCCCGGCACCAACAGCTATATCGTCGGCACGGCAGGCAGCGGCTATATCGTGATCGATCCGGGTCCGGCACTGCCCGATCACGTGCAGCGCCTGCACGATGCCTGCGACGGCGATATCCGCCACATCGTCTGCACCCACTCGCACCCCGACCACAGCCCAGGCGTACCGCTGCTGCAGGAACTGGTGGAGCGTAGCGGCCATCCGCGCCCGCTGCTCTACGGCCTGCCGCACGGCCCCGATGCGCGCCCGGACAGCCATCTGGCACCAGATGTCGCACTGGCCGATGGCCAGCAGCTGGTGCTGCAGGAGGCGGATGGCAGCACGCACACGCTGCTGGCGCTGCACACGCCTGGCCATACCGCCAACCATGTCTGCCTGGCACTGCTGGAAGATGGCCTGCTGTTCAGCGGCGACCATATCCTGAACGGCAACACCACCATCGTCGATCCGCCGGATGGCCATATGGGCGATTACCTGGCCTCGCTGGAACGGCTGGAACAGCTGTGCACGGGCCAGGACGTGCAATACATCCTGCCGGCGCACGGCCATGTGATGGAAGATGCCGCCGGCGCGATCCGCCGCCTGCATGCGCACCGCCTGATCCGCGAAGCCAAGGTACTGGCCGCGGTACAGGCGCTGCCCGATGGCCAGCCGGAAGACTGGGTGCCGCTGGCCTACCAGGACACGCCGGAAGCCCTGTGGCCGCTGGCGCGCCGTTCGCTGCTGGCGCACGTGCAGCACCTGCGCGAACTGGGTCAGATCTGAGCCCGGAAAACTGAGCCCGGCAAAGGAAAAAAGGGAAGCCTGCCGATACGCCGGATTCTGTGCGCGACGGTTGCCCGTCGCGTGACCGCCATTCATCTGGGCCGGGGGTCACCCCACCGGCTCGGTGCTACCTACCCGCCAGCTCTGCGGAA
>JAAYCV010000002.1 GCA_012729605.1 Ramlibacter sp.
CCGCCGCTCAAGGCCGACGGCCAGCGCTGCAACCTGTGGATCATGGGCATGGGCAAGCTGGGCGCGCGCGAGCTCAACGTTTCCAGCGATATCGACCTGATCTATGTCTACGAGTGCGATGGCGAAACCGCCGGTCGCCCGAATGCCGAAGGCCGCAGCAGCGGCGCTGGCAGCACCAGCTTCCAGGAATACTTCACGCGCGTGGTCAAGGTGATCTATGGCCTGATCGGCGATACCACCGAGCACGGCTTCGTGTTCCGCGTGGATCTGGCCTTGCGTCCCAACGGCAACTTCGGCCCCAGCGTCACCTCACTCGAGGCGCTGGAAGAGTACATGGTGGTGCAGGGCCGCGAATGGGAGCGTTTTGCCTGGATGAAGAGCCGCGTGGTGGCACCGCGCGCCTCCATCGTCAACGGTTCCGGCCAGCAGCTGCGCCAGGTGGTGCTGCCTTTCGTGTTCCGCCGCTACCTGGACTACAACGTGTTCGAGGCGCTGCGCGTGCTGCATCGCCAGATTCGCGAGCACGCCACCAAGCGCAGCGCCGGCCGCCCGGAGCGCGCCAACGACGTCAAGCTGTCGCGTGGCGGCATCCGCGAGATCGAATTCACCGTGCAGCTGCTGCAGGTGGTGCGCGGTGGCCATTTCCCCGAGCTGCGCACGCGCCCGACGCTGGAAGCGCTGGAGCGCGTCGAGCGCGCCGGCCTGATGTCGCCCGAGATTGCCGCCGGCCTGGGCGAGGCCTATGTCTTCTTGCGCCAGGTCGAGCACCGTATCCAGTACCTGGATGACCAGCAGACGCATCTGCTGCCGACCTCCGAAGAGGACCTGGCCTGGATCGCGCGCAGCATGGGCCATGCCGATACCTGCGGCTTCATGCAGGAGCTGCTGCGGCATCGCGACCTGGTGGCGAGCGAGTTCGACATCCTGCTGGGGGGTGACCAGTCCTGCAGCAAGGGCAATTGCCAGAAGAACGGCAAGGGCCAGCAAGTGGACATGGCGCAGACCGGTGACGATATCGGCGAGCTGGTGGCGATGCTGCCAGAGGGCTCGGTGGTGGCGCGCCGGCTGGAGGAATGGCGCGAGCATGTGCGCGTGCAGGGGCTGCGCATCGACACCCGCGTGCGCCTGATGCGCCTGATGCAGCGCACCCTGCAATGGATGCAGGCGGAAGACAGCCAGCGCCACGACATTTCCGAAGCCGGCGTGCTGCGTTTCATCGACTGGATCGAGACCTTGCTGCGCCGCGAAAACTACCTGGCGCTGCTGCTGGAGCGACCGACTATCCACGACCGCCTGCTGCGCCTGCTCGGCGTGGCACGCTGGCCGGCACGCTACCTGATGCAGCACCCGGTGGTAATCGACGAGCTCACCAGCAACGCACTGATGGAGCAGCGCTTCAACCCGGCCGACCTGCGCGAGGACTTGGGCCTGCGCCTGCAGGCGCTGCAAAGCACCGGCGAGGACGATGAGGAGGCGCTGCTGAACCTGCTGCGCCGCGCCATGCACGCCGAGACCTTCCGCATCCTGGCGCGCGACCTGGACGGCCGGCTGACGGTGGAGCAGGTGGCCGACGACCTGAGCGCGGTGGCCGATACCGTGCTCGACGTCGCCGTGCACTGGTGCTGGCAGCAATATCTGCCACGCGCGCTGCGGCTGGGCTTCGAGGGCGATGCCGATACCGATATCAGCCAGCACTTCGCCATCATTGCCTACGGCAAGCTCGGCGGCCTGGAACTCGGCTATGGCAGCGATCTGGACCTGGTGTTCTGCTACGAGGACGAGAGCGAACGGGCCAGCGAGATCTACGCCGGCCTGGTACGCAAGCTGATCACCTGGCTCACCGTCAAGACCAGCGAAGGCGACCTGTACGAGATCGATACCGCGCTGCGCCCGAATGGCAGCTCCGGCCTGCTGACCACCAGCATGGAAGCCTACGAGGCCTACCAGCTGCAGCGCGGCAGCAACACCGCCTGGGTTTGGGAACACCAGGCCATGACGCGGGCACGCTGCTGCTTTGGCAGCCCGCAGCTGCGCGAGCGCTTCGAGGCCTTGCGCAGCGACGTGATCACGGCCGAACGCAACCCGGCCGCGCTGCGCGACGAGATCATCGCCATGCGTCAGCGCGTGACGCAGGCGCACCCGATCCCGATCGGCAGCTTTGACGTCAAGCACAGCCCGGGCGGCATGATGGACGTGGAATTCGTCACCCAGTTCCTGGTGCTGCGCCATGGCCGCGAGTTCCCGACGATGCTGGAAAACCGCGGCAATATCGCGTTGCTGGAACGGGCCGATGACCTCGGCATGCTGCCGGCGCCGGTCGGCCACGCGGCCGCAGCGGCCTACCGCGAGCTGCGCAAGCTGCAGCACCGTGCGCGCCTGAACGAGGAGTCCACCGCTTTCCCGGAAGACATGATGCGCCTGCATGCGGCGGCGGGGCTGGACCTGTGGCAGGCGGCATTTGGCCTGCCGCGCCAGGGCTGAGGTGGGCTTTTTTGCCGGAATGACAGCCCGCCGCGTGCGGGCTGTTCGCGTTCTGGCCTCGGGAAAATCCGGATACAAATCGATTCAATCAAACGATTGAACTGGCGTACCATCCGGCCATGCAACCCGAACATCCCGCGGCGATGGCATCGCCACAACGTGCCGACAGCCAGCAGTCGCGTGAGCGTCTGCTGCAGACGGCATTGCGCCTGTTCGCCGAACAGGGCTTCAGCAAGACCTCCACGCGCGCCATTGCGCAGGCGGCTGGCGTGAATATTTCCGCCATCAGCTACTACTTTGGCGACAAGCAGGGCCTGTACCGCAGCGCCTTTCTCGAACCCATGGTGCTGCTCGGCGAAGGTCCGCAGACCCAGGCGGCGGTACTGGACCCGGCGCTGACGCTGCAGCAGGCGCTGCGCCAGATGTACTGGCAGCGACTCAACGTGTTGCAGCAGGACGAGCTGGTGCAGTGCTGCGTGCGCCTGCATATCCGCGAAATGCTGGAGCCGACCGGCTTGCGCCAGTACGAGATCGATACCCAAATCCGGCCTTCGCACCAGGCGCTGTGGGAGCTGATCTGCCGCCACCTGGGCCTGGCCGATGTCGATACCGGCATCCAGCGCCTGACGCTGATCGGCATGACGCTGCACTACATCGCGATGCAGGACGTGACGCAATCGGTCTGCCCGCAAGTGCTGCAACAGCCACAGGCGCTGGAACAGCTGGTGGAGGAGCTGAGCCGCTTTGGCCTGGCCATGGTGCGCGAGGTGGCGCAACAGCGCGGTCTGCCGCTGGACGAGCAGGCCAGCCTGCCGGCCTGGACCGTGGCCACGCCGCCCGACTGGGTGCTGGAGCTGGAGCCGTCCGATGCCTGAATTGCACCCGGTGGCAGCACCATCCCGACCGCTGCGCTGGCTGGCGCTGGCCTTGCCGCTGGCACTGGCTGCCTGCCAGAGCCTGCCACCGCGCCAGACCGAGGCGCCAGCCCCCACGCACTGGCGCGCACCCGCACCGATGCAGCTGCCGCATGGTGGCAGCACGCCCCAGTTGCTGTCATGGTGGCAGGACTGGGACGATCCGGTGCTGCTGCAGCTGGTGCAATCGGCGCAGCAGGCCAGCCCGACATTGGCGCAGGCAGCGGCGCGCATCGCCCAGGCACGTGCCACGGCGGTGGGCGCACGCGCCAGCCAGCTGCCGGCGCTGGACGGCCAGGCCGGCGTGCAGCGCGGCACCTTCAGCAGCGGCATGCCGACGGCCGATATGCCGATCGCCACCAGCAGCCAGGCCGGCCTGCAGGCGCGCTGGGAAATCGACCTGTTTGGCGGCCTGCGCCATGCCAGCAGCGCGGCGCAGGCTCGGGTCGCCGGTGCCGAGGCGCAATGGCACGAGGCACGCGTCTCGCTGGCGGCCGATGTCGCCAACCAGTACTTTGCCCTGCGCAGCTGCCAGGGCCAGCTCGATACCGCCCGGCGCGATGCCACATCGCGCCGGGATACGGAACGGTTGACCGGTGATCTGGCACGTGCCGGCTTCAGTGCGCCCGCCACGCACGCGCTGACACAGGCCGGTGCCGCCCAGGCGGCCACCCGCGTGACCGAGGTACAGGCGCAGTGCACGGCGGCGCGCAAGGCGCTGGTGGCGCTGACCGCGCTTGATGAAGACACGCTGCAGCAGCAGCTCGATGCGCCACGCCGTGGCCGCGCGCCCTGGCTGCAGCTGGACAGCGTACCGGCACGCGTGCTGGAGCAGCGGCCGGACGTCTATGCCGCCGCGCAGGCGGTGGCGGCCGCCAGTGACGATGTCGGCCAGGCCGAGGCGCAGCGCTATCCGCGCCTGGGCCTGAGCGGCAACATCATGCGCAACCAGATCAGCCTGGGCGGCATGGATGCCGATGCCACGACCTGGAGCATCGGGCCGCTGTCGCTCAGCGTGCCGCTGTTCGACGGTGGCCGGCGCCGCGCCCAGGCCGATGCCGCCCGTGTGGCCTATGAGGCCGCCGCCAGCCAGTACCGTGCCTCCGTGCGGAATGCCGTGCGCGAGGTGGAAACCGCGCTGGTCGAGATCGACAGCGCACGCCAGCGCAGTGCCGGCACCGAGGCTGCACTGGAAGGTTATCGCAAGGCCTTCCGCGCCGCCGATGCGCGCTACCGCGCCGGCATGGGCAGCATGCTCGAACTCGAGGATGCGCGCCGCAACATGCTCGCGGCCGAACAGGCCCGCATCACGCTGAGACAGCAGACCGACAGTGCCTGGGTGGCACTGTATCGCGCGCTGGGCGGAGGCTGGCAGGCGCCAGCTCCGGTAGCCAGCGCCAGTAGCAAGGGAAGCACTTCATGACACGTCAAAAGACTATCTGGATCCTCATCGCACTGCTGGCCGTGCTGGGCCTGGCCGCATTCTGGTATTGGGGCGGGCGCGACGGCAGCCCTGCCGCCAGCTCTCCGGCATCGGCCTCCGCACGCCCTGCGTTGACGGTGGAAGTGACGCAGCCGGTGCGCGGCAGCGTGCCGCTGACGCTGGGTGTGAGCGGCAATATCGCCGCCTGGCAGGAAGCCGTGATCGGTTCGCAAAGCAACGGCCTGCGCTTGTCCGAGTTGCGCGCCAACGTGGGGGACACGGTGCGCAAGGGCCAGGTGCTGGCGGTGTTTGCCGCCGAAACCGTGCAGGCCGAAGTGCTGCAGGCCCGTGCCGCGCTGCTCGAGGCCGAAGCCCAGGCTGCCGATGCGCGTTCCAACGCCGAGCGCGCACGCAGCATCCAGGACACCGGCGCCCTGAGCCGCCAGCAGATCAACCAGTTCAATACTGCGGCCAAGGCCTCGGCGGCGCGCGTGGAAGCGGCGCGGGCCGCGCTGCGCGCGCAGCAGCTGCGCCAAGGCTATACGCGCGTGCTGGCGCCCGATGACGGCGTGATCTCCTCGCGTACCGCAACGGTTGGCGCCGTGGTGCCGGCCGGCACCGAGCTGTTCCGCATGGTGCGCCAGGGCCGGCTCGAGTGGCGTGCCGAGGTTGTCGGCCAGGATCTGGCAGCGCTGAAGGTAGGTGACAGCGCCAGTGTGGATCTGCCGGATGGCCGGCAGCTGGCCGGCACGGTGCGCAGCATTGCACCCACGCTGGACACGGCGCGCCGCATCGCCATCGTCTATGTCGATCTGCCCGGCGCGCAGCAGCAGGGTGCCAAGGCCGGCATGTACCTGAGTGGCCGTTTTGACCTGGGCCATGCCGAGGGCTGGATGATCCCGCACAGCGCCGTGGTTTCGCGTGATGGTTTCGATTTCATCTTCGTGCTGGCGGCGGACAGCCGGGTGCAGCAGCACAAGGTCACGCTGGGCGCACGCCAGGGCGATCTGGTGCAGGTGCTCGATGGCGTCGATGGCCAGACCCGGCTGGTGCACAGCGGTGCCGGTTTCCTGATCGATGGCGATCTGGTCAAGGTGGTGGCCACGGCTGCGCCAGTGGCGGTCGCACCGGCCAGCAGCGCCAGTCGCTGATTCCCGGGAGCCGGCATGAACTTTTCTGCGCTGTCGATCCGCAACCCGGTACCGGCGATCCTGCTGTTTGCCCTGCTGAGCCTGGCTGGCCTGATCGCCTTCAAGAGCAACAAGATCCAGGATTTTCCGGACATCCAGCTGCCGATCGTGACCGTCACCATCACGCAGCCCGGCGCCGCGCCGGCGCAGCTGGAAACCGAGGTGGCGCGCAAGGTGGAAAACACCGTCGCCACTCTCACCGGCATCAAGAACATCTACACCACGGTGATTGATGGCACCTCCAGCACGGTAGTCGAGTTCGAGCTGGAAAAGAACATCACCGATGCCGTGACCGAGACGCGCGATGCGGTGTCGCAGATCCGTTCCGACCTGCCGGGTGATATCCGTGAGCCGGTGGTGAGCAAGCTGTCCACCTCTGGCCGCGTGGTCGAGATCTACAGCGTGCGGCTCAAGCCCGGTGCCGGCTGGGACGAGGAGCAGCTCAGCTGGTACGTGGACAATACGCTCAACAAGCGCATGCTGGGCGTCAAGGGCGTGGGTGCGGTCAAGCGCATTGGCGGCGTGCACCGCGAGGTACAGCTGCTGCTACAGCCCGATCGCATGCAGGCGCTCGGCGTGACGGCGGCTGATGTCTCGCGCCAGCTCAGCCAGGTGCAGCAGGATCCGCCCAGCGGCCGTACCGACGTCGGCTCCGGCGAGCAGACCGTGCGCACGCTGTCGGCGGCGCGCAGTGCCGCTGAACTGGCCGAGCTGCGCATCCCGCTGGCGCAGGGCCGCAGCGTGCGCCTGGGCGATGTGGCCGAGGTGCGCGATACCGTGGCCGAGCAGCGCGCCATCGCGCTGGTGGACGGCCAGCAGACCATCGGCCTGGAAGTGTTCCGCTCCAAGGGCGCCAGCGAGGTGGAAGTGGCGCAGGCCATGGCCGCGGTGATGGCGCAGGCGCAGCGCGACCAGCCCGAGTTGGAGATCCGCCGCGTCGTCGACAATGCGCGTCCGGTGCAGGACAACTTCGACGGCAGCATGCAGCTGCTGTACGAGGGCGCGGTGCTGGCGGTGCTGGTGGTCTGGGCCTTTCTGCGCAACTGGCGTGCCACGCTAGTCGCGGCAACGGCGCTGCCCTTGTCCATCATTCCCACCTTCTTCGGCCTGAGCCTGTTCGGCTACACGCTGAACATGGTCACGCTGCTGTCGCTGGCCCTGGTGGTCGGCGTGCTGGTCGACGATGCGATCGTCGAGATCGAGAACATCGAGCGCCACATGGCGATGGGCAAGTCGCCGTTCCAGGCCGCACTTGAAGCCGCCGACGAAATCGGCATGGCGGTGATCGCCACCACTTTTGCGCTGGTCTCGGTGTTCCTGCCGACCGCCTTCATGAGCGGCATTCCCGGCCTGTTCTTTCGCCAGTTCGGCTGGACCGCGGTACTGGCGATCCTGGCTTCGCTGGTGGTGGCGCGGCTGCTGACGCCGATGATGGCGGCCTACCTGCTCAAGCCCGGCCGCCGCCACGCCGAGCCACCACAGGACGGCCCGGTAATGCGCTTCTACCTGCGGCTGGTGCGCTGGTGCATCACGCACCGCGGCCTGACCATGCTGGCGGCGATGGTCCTGTTTGTCGGCTCGCTGCTGCTTATCCCGCTGCTGCCCACCGGCTTCATGCCGCATGCCGATCGCGGCCAGACCCAGCTCACCATCGAGCTGCCGCCCGGCAGCACGCTGCAGCAGACGCTGCAGGTGGCCGAACTGACGCGCCAGCGCATCCAGCAGCAGGAAGGCGATCAGCTCGTCAACATCTATTCCTCCATTGGCGGCGGTGGCGCCGGTGACGGCTTCAAGCCCGGTGCCGCGGCCCAGGTGCACCGCGCCGTACTCACCATCAACACGCTGCACCGCAACGAACGCAAGGACAGCCTGATTGCCATCGAAGGCCGCATCCGCGACATCGTGCGCGAGATTCCGGGCGCGCGCTTCCAGGTCGGCTCCGGCGACATGGGCAGCAAGATGGAACTGGTGCTGCTCGGCGATGACGGCGCGCAGCTCGATCGCGTGGCGCAGGAGGCGGAACGTCAGCTGCGTACCCTGCAGGGCATTGGCGGCGTTACCTCCAGCGCCTCGCTGGTGCAGCCCGAGCTGATCATCCGGCCCGACCATGCGCGCGCCGCCGAGCTTGGCGTCACCGCCAGCGCCATCGCCCAGACCGTGCGCATTGCCACCAGCGGCGATTACGACCAGTACCTGCCCAAGATGAACCTGGACGAGCGCCAGATCCCGATCCGCATCAAGCTGCCGGATGACTACCGCCAGCGCATCGCCGATATCGAGCAGCTGCTGGTGCCGGCGCGCAACGGCATGGTGCCGCTGCTGGCGGTGGC
>JAAYCV010000124.1 GCA_012729605.1 Ramlibacter sp.
AGGTGGTGGGACGCGGCTGAGGCCGGTTCGTCCCGATCCGGGCAGCCATCAAAAAAGCGCCGTACCCGTCAGGGTCGGCGCTTTTGCTTGGGCGCAGGGACTCTCAGCCCGACGACTTGCCGTTGCGTAGCAGGCTGTCGGTGACCATGCCCCAGAGCGAAGACAGGCGCATGCGGCGGATTTCGCGGTTCATGCTCTTGCGTGCCATGTTGCGCGTGCGGTTCCAGCGCCAGGGGCGCAGTACGACCACGGCCGCGCCTACAGCGGCAGCAATCGCCAGTACCTGCAGCGGCTTGCGTTTGGCGTAGCGCTCCAGCAGCGGCGTGCCTACGGTGAGGGCGAGCTTGGCCGGATGGCGCGCCCACCAGGCCTGCAACAGCTGCTGGCCGGCGGCCAGTGCTGCGCCAGCAACCGGACCCAGATCGCGTTCCTGGAGCATGGCCAGTGGATTGCTGGTCGAGTTTGCCTGACGCGCCGCACGACGCTGACGGGAAGCAGGAGCCGGCTCTGCTGCTGCATCGGGCTGCGGCGGCCTGGCTGCCATGGCGGCGACAGGGCGGGGCTGGGCAGGGGGGGCCGCAGGCTCGGGTTCTGCCGGTGGCGCAGGCGGTGCCGATTCCGGCAGCGTGGCAGCGGTCTTGGGCAGGGAGGCATTCCAGGCCTTTTCCAGCTCCAGTAGGCGCTGCAGGTCAGGGTCGTCTTCGATCGAGACCGGGCGGTTCAGGCTGCGGCGCAGCTTGTACCGCGATAGTGCCAGGCGCAACTGTGGGGGCAGCGTATCGATGAACTGGAGTTGTTGCGGGGCTTTATCGGTCACGGCGTTCTCCTGCGGCTTGCAGCAGTTCGACATCGGCGCTGAACTGGCGCTTGACTTCGGCCACTTCCATCTGGATCACGGATTTGCGCGTCATGGACCAGCCGATGACGGCCAGCAGCAGGAACAGGCAGGGCACGACGGCGAGAATCCAGTGGAAACTGCCTTGCAGCAGCCCCAGCATCAGGGCGGTACCACCCAGGATCAGGAACAGCAGCATGCCAATGGCCAGTAGAACCCATCCGATCAGGACATGGACCAGATTGGATGCGGCACCACGGGTTTCCTGCTTGAACAGGTCCAGATAATTGTGCAGGTGATCGATGATCAGTTCCGGACGCTTGATCATCACCTTGAGCAGAGGGTGAAGCATAGGGGCAGCGGGGGTAGGGTTCCGGAAGCGCACCAGCCTGGCGTGGCTGGCGCAAGAAAAAGACCGCAGGTGCAACGTACAGGGCATGAGCCCAGTACCGCAGGCTGCGGTCTGGTGGACTGGCCAGATTGCCGGGAAGTGCTCAGGCCATCAGGAGACGGACTGGCAGGTCACGGCAGTCAGCAAGCCAGATCAGTCGCGACCACGCAGCATCAGCAGGACGGCAGCCGTCAGGGCACCCACGCCAGCGGCGATGGCGACCGACTTCAGCGGCTGTTCTTCCACATAGTGGCTGGTGACGTCAGCAGCGTGCTGAACCTGGCGCTTGGCGCGGTCACGCGTTTCGCCGGCCTTTTCCATGCCGACGCGGGCGTACTCGTGGGCACGCTGGTTCAGCTGGTCGATGGCCTCACCTGCGCGCGAACGGGCAGCTGTCAGGCGCTCGCTCGCGTTGTCCAGCACGTTGCTGGCAGTACGCAGGGTCTTGTCAGCAGCTTCCTGGGTGGTGCTTGCAGCATCGTCGATCAGCTTGTCGGCAGAGGTTTGCAGGTTGTTTTCCATCGAAATCTCCTTAAGTGAGGGAAATGGGCTTGTCTGTATGTATATGGTACCTGCATCCGGGAGTTCAAGCGTAGTCGGGCCGTGACAAGACGTGTAGGACTATGCCGGACGCTCCTCCTGCGGCAGCTGCGCCGAGATGCGCGTGCCTTCGCCCGGTGCGGAATCGATCTTGATGCTGCCGCCCTGGGTCTCCACGCGGTAGCTCATGCCGGACAGACCGTGTGAGCCCGCAGGCAGCTGCTGGTTCGGATCAAAGCCTGCGCCATTGTCTTCCACCAGAATGCGCGCCATGGAGCCTTCGTCCGTCAGCGTGATGCGGACTTCGCTGGCCTTGGCGTATTTGCTGACGTTGGTCAGCGCTTCCTGGATCAGGCGGTAGACCGTCAGCGCCTTGTCCTTGTTCAGCGTGACGTAATCGAAATGCGTCACCACCTTCAGGCCGCTCTTCTCGGCATACTCGCGCGCCTGGATCTCCAGTGCCGGCACCAGGCCCAGGTTGCTGAGGGCGGAAGGTGACAGGTCCTCGATGATGCGGCGCTTGAGCGCGATGCCCTGGTTCAGCGTGTCGGTCAGGTGTTGGATGCGGCCTAGCAGCTCGCTGCTGTCGGGCAGCTGGCCTATGCGTGATTTCAGGCGTGCCACGTCCAGCTTGGCCGCGGTCAGCAGGGCGCCCAGTTCGTCATGCAGCTCGCGCGACAGGCGGGTACGCTCGTTCTCGCGTACCTGTTGCAGGTTGGCGGCCAGCATGCGCAGACTGGTGGTGCGCTCCTGCACCATCTGGTCCAGCTTGTTGCGTTCGTCGGCCAGCTGCTGGCGGACACTGGCCTCAAAGTCCTGGTGCTTGTAGGTTTCGCGCCAGAGCAGCAGGAACAGCACGATCACCAGCAGGATGGCGCTGCCCATGGTGATGCGGGTGGTGGTCAGCGACTCCTGCATGCGGGCTTCAAAGCGCTGGATGCGCAACGTATTGAAGCTGATCAGCTGCATGCCCTGGGCGCGAATCTGCGAGATCACGCGTTTCTTGTGCGGCGTTTCCGCAATCGAGATCCAGGCCTTTTCATGGCCAGCGAGGTGCAGTTCCAGCGTGTTGCGCATCAGCCGGTTTTTTTCGCGGATCAGGTTGCTCAGGGTCTGCATGCCCCTGCGGGTATTGATATTGCTGGCATCGGCTCCGGGGTGCGGGTCTTCAGCCAACAGGGATTCGATGCTGGCCAGTTGCTTCTCCATGTCCATCATGAAGGCCGTGAAATCGTTATGGAAGGCCTTGTCGCCGGTCAGCATGAAGCTGCGCTGGCTGGATTCGGCATTGGCCACGCCCAGCAGCAGGTTGGTGACCAGCACGTTGCTGCGCTGCGCATAGGTGGCGTCGCGGAAGGCAGCCTGGTTGCCACGGTAGGATATTTCATTCAGCAGCAGCATGCCGATGCAGGAAAGCAGCACCAGCACGGTCAGAATTTTTCGCATGCGCGGGCTGGGAGTCCAGTTGCCGCTTGAGTCTCGGGTTAACATCGTTCTCGGTAGAAGGTGGCAGATGCTGCCTTTATGTCTGCGAAAGCAGCGTTATTGGCAGGAGTACTTGCATCATGATCAAGGTAGGTATCGTAGACGACCACGCGATTGTTCGCGCAGGATTGCGCCAGTTTTTTTCCGAACAGGTGGATTTGCGCGTGGTAGGCGAGGCCGCCAGTGGCCGCGAGGCGATTGACCTGGTGCGCCAGCAGGAGCTGGACGTGCTGGTGATGGACCTGTCCATGCCGGAACAGAGCGGCATGGATGCGCTGGGCATGATCCGTGCCAAGGCCCCGGATCTGGGTGTGCTGATCCTCAGCGGCTATCCGGAAGAACATTACGCCACCAACCTGATCCGCCAGGGTGCCAGCGGCTTCCTGAACAAGGAGTGCGAGCCGGACGAGATCGTCACCGCCATCCGCACGATTGCCACCGGCAAGCGCTATATCAGCGCCAGCGTGGCGGATCTGCTGGCACAGCAGCTGGGCAAGTCCGGTGACGGTCTGCCGCACGAGCAGCTGTCCGAACGCGAGTTCCAGGTGTTCCTGAAACTGGCCAAGGGCGTGACGGCCAGTGATATCGCCGACGAGCTGTCGTTGAGCGTGAAGACGGTGAGTACCTACCGCACGCGGCTGATGGAGAAGATGAACCTCAGCACCAATAGTGACCTGACCTATTACGCGCTGAAAAACCGTCTGATCGATTGAGCTGCAGGGTAGGGCGCTGCGCGTGCCGCAGCGCCGGCGCTCAATTGGCGATCTCGACAAAATAGTCGATCAGTGCGTCGATTTCCCTCGACTTGTCAAAGAAGCGATCCACACCGAGCTGGAAGCAGCGTTCGCGCACGTCCTCGTTGGCGTAGTTGCTGAACACCACCATCTTCTTGTCGATCGGCCTGTCCTTGCAGGCCTCGATCACGCCGATGCCGCTGCCCTCCTTGAGGAACAGGTCGACAATGGCGACATCCCACTCCGGCAGATGCTGGCTCAGCCAGTTCACGCCTTCCTGCTCGGTTTCGGCTACCCCGACCGTTTCTACGGCGGCGAGCTCTTCCAGGGTGTCGACCAGGTTGTCACGAATGACGGGATTGTCTTCGACGATGAAGATTTTGAGTCCCACGGCTATCTCGGGTTGGTACTGCTGCAATATGGGGATGGTCATGGTGTGGTTGGATCAGAACGGACAACAGTGTTGTCCACGGTCACCATGATCACCTCTATAAAAATGAAAGTATGCCAGTAATGCGGCCCTGGACGTGTCAGACGATTCCGACATCGTGTAACGACGCCGTGCCACAGACCAGGCAATGCGGGCGGCGTTGCAGGCCGATCGGCATGAAGGACATGCGCAGTGCGTCCAGCAGCAGCATGGAGCGGTGCAACTCGCTGTCGATACCGAGCAGCAGCTTGAGGGCTTCGGCGGCCTCGATGCAGCCGACGATGCCGACAATCGGTGCAAACACGCCCATGGTGGCGCAGCGTTCTTCCTCTGGCGGATGGGCCGGATCGAAGGTGCAGGCATAGCAGGGGCTGACGGCGTCGTGGGCGGCGCGCACGCCCATTTGTGCTTGGAAGCGGATGGCTGCGCCCCAGACCAGATGCGTCCCCTGGGCGACGCAGGCCTGGTTCACCAGCTGGCGTGTGGCGAAGTTGTCGGTGCAGTCCAGCACCACATCGGCATCGGCTGCCAGCGCGTTGAGCAGGGCGGCATCGGCACGCTGGTGCAGCGCACGCACCTCGATGGTGGAGTTGACCTGTTGCATGGCCTGGCGCACCGACAGCGTCTTTTCCATGCCTACACGCTGTTCGGTATGGGCGATCTGGCGCTGCAGATTGGTCAGGTCGACCGTGTCGTGATCCACCAGCGTGATACGGCCGACGCCGGCGCTGGCCAGGTAGAGTGCTGCCGGCGAACCGAGACCGCCAGCACCGATGATCACCACATGGGCGTCCAGCAGTTTCTGCTGCCCGTCCACGTCGATTTCGGGCAGCAGGATATGGCGCGAATAGCGCAGCAGCTGGCTGTCATCCATGGCTGGAATCAGCGCGAGGCAGGCGTGCTGGCGGGCTTGGCGCTGTCGCTGCCGGGAGACTCGTTGTTCTCTTCAGGCTCGCGTACCTTCTGTGTCTTGCTGACCTGGACCGGCTGGCCCTTGAGCTGGTTCAGCGCCTGGATCAGCGGGAAATCCTTCTCGCTGCCGTACTCGGGCAGGCGCAGCTCTTCCGGCTTTTTCTTCGAGTCGGCCTCGAGCTGTTTCAGGGCTTCGTCGCGCGCCTCCTCGCGCGCCTTTTCGGCCGCCGGGTCGAGCTTGTCAGCGCCGGACTGGCCGTTGCTGATGTGGTGATCCAGGTCGGCTTCACGCATGCGCAGGGCGGCGTAACGCGTGCCTTCGGCGGTTTCGTCCACCATCACGTCAGGCACGATGCCGGTGGCCTGGATCGCCTTGCCGGTGGGCGTGTAGTAGCGTGCGGTGGTGATCTTCAGGCCGGTATCGGGGCCGAGCGGGCGCACGGTCTGCACCGAGCCCTTGCCAAAGGTCTGGCTGCCCATGATGGTGGCGCGCTTGTAATCCTGCAGGGCGCCGGCCACGATCTCGCTGGCCGAGGCCGAGCCTTCGTTCACGAGTACCACCAGCGGCACATTCTTCAGGGCTTCAGGCAGTTCCTTCAGCGGATCCGTGGCGGTCAGCGTGCGCACATAGTCCTGCGGTACGGCACGATAGGTCTGGTTGCTTTCGGGGATCTGGCCCTTGGTGCTGACGATCACCTTGCCTTCGGGCAGGAAGGCCGCCGAGATGGCGATGGCAGCATCAAGCAGGCCACCCGGGTCATTGCGCAGGTCCAGCACCAGGCCCTTGAGGTTCGGGTCTGCGGCGTAGAGCTCGTTCACCTTGCGCACGAAATCGGGCACGGTACGTTCCTGGAACTGCGTCAGGCGCACCCAGCCGTAGCCGGGCTCGATCATCTTGCTGCGTACCGATTGCGTGCGGATCTCGGCACGCGTGATGGTGACCGGGAAGGTGCGGCTTTCGGCCTTGCGCCAGACGGTCAATACGACCTTGGTGTTGGCTTCGCCGCGCATGCGCTTGACGGCATCGCTGAGCGACATGCCGCGCACCGCCTTGTCGTCGACGCGCGTGATCAGGTCGCCGGCCTGGATGCCGGCCTTGTCGGCCGGGGAGCCTTCAATCGGGGACACGACCTTGATCAGGCCGTCTTCCTGCGTGATCTCGATGCCGACACCGACGAACTTGCCGGAGGTGCTTTCGCGGAATTCCTTGTAGGCCTTCTTGTCGTAGTACTGGGAGTGCGGATCCAGGCCGGACACCATTCCGGAAATGGCATCGGTGATCAGCTTCTTGTCGTCCACGGGCTCTACATAGCTGTTCTTGACCATGCCGAAGACGGCAGCCAGCTGCTGCAGCTCTTCAAGCGGCAACGGATCAGTCGTGCCGCGCGCCAGCGACTGTACCGAAACGGTAGCCATGGCACCCGCCAGGATGCCGGCGGAAACCCAGCCTGCCGCTTTCAACTTGGAACCCATGTATGCCCTCTCCTGTGGGGGAAATGTCTTTCGTGCAGGACTGACAGCAGGCTGTCAGTCAATCGCACCACTATACACGCTGCTTAAAAACCACAGGGCATGCACGCACCGACAGTTGTAACGCATCGTCAGGCGGGCATGCCCGGTGGCATGAAGCACAGCGCTTGGCTGTTTACTTGTTGGCGCCCTGGGCAGCCACGGCCTTGGCGGCTGCTTCGGCAGCGGCGGCATCGCCGAGGTAGTAGTGGCGGATCGGCTTGAGGTTTTCGTCCAGCTCGTACACCAGCGGGATGCCGTTGGGGATGTTCAGGCCGACGATGTCGGTTTCGGAGATGTCATCCAGGTACTTGATCAGGGCACGGATCGAGTTGCCGTGGGCGGCGATGACCACACGCTTGCCGGAGGTGATGGCAGGTGCGATGGACTCGTTCCAGAACGGCAGCACGCGCGCCACGGTGTCCTTCAGGCACTCGGTCAGCGGCACGTCGATGCCTTCGTAGCGGCGGTCGTCGCGTTCGCTGCGCGGATCATCGGCAGCCAGCGTCGGCGGCGGCGTGTCATAGCTGCGGCGCCAGACCAGCACCTGCTCATCACCGTATTTCTGGACGGTTTCTGCCTTGTTCAGGCCTTGCAGGCCACCGTAGTGGCGCTCGTTCAGGCGCCAGGACTTGATCGTGGGCAGCCACTGGCAATCCATCGCGTCCAGGCAGTGCCACAGCGTGTGGATGGCGCGCTTGAGCACGCTGGTGTAGGCCAGGTCGAAATCGTAGCCGTTTTCACGCAGCAGCTTGCCAGCCTGCTGGGCCTGCTGCACGCCGGTGTCGGTCAGGTCGACATCGGTCCAGCCGGTGAAACGGTTTTCGAGGTTCCAGGTAGATTCGCCGTGGCGGATCAGGACGAGTTTGTACATGTCAGTGCTCACAATACAGGGGGGAACAGGGACTTTTCCGGGCGTTGTCACGCACGGGATAATCTACTATTTTAGAATCATCCTTGTCCTCTGGACATGTTTCACTCCCAAAAGAGGTTTTACGTGGATTTTTTGCTGAATAACTGGATGCTGGTCCTGGTTGCGCTGATGTCTGGTGGCATGCTGATCTGGCAGGTCAAGAATGGTGGCGGTGGCCAGGCTGGCCTGACTGTGGCCGATGCGGTGCAGAAGATGAACCGGGAAAAGGCCGTCATGGTCGATGTGCGTGACGCCGCCGAATACGGCGCTGAACGCATTGCCCAGTCCAAGCATGTGCCGCTGGCCGAACTGGCCGACAAGCTGCCGCAGGTGGTCAAGAACAAGAAGACCCCGGTGCTGTTCATCTGCTCCACCGGCATGCGTTCCGGCCGTGCCGCAGCCGTGGCGCGCAAGATGGGCTACGAGGAGTGCCATAACGTGGCCGGTGGCATGCGCAGCTGGAAAGCCGCCAACATGCCGCTGCAAGTCGCCAAGGCCTGATCCATGGGCCGGCCTGATGTGCCGGCTATCCCTTTTTCAAGAACAAGAAGACCGATGCAAGCTGTCACCATTTACACCACCCCGTATTGCCCGTATTGCGTCCGCGCCAAGATGCTGCTGGACGAGCGTGGCGTGACCGAACTCAACGAAATCCGTATCGACCAGGATCGTGAACTGCGCAAGCAGATGATCGAGCGCACCGGTCGCCGCACCGTGCCGCAGATCTATATCGGCGATCACCATGTCGGCGGCTGCGATGACCTGGTCGCGCTAGACCGCGAAGGCAAGCTGGAAGCCCTGCTGCAGGGCTGATGCCGGCTGCGCCGCGTCATGGCAGAACTGTCCCGAACAGCTGCCATAATGTTCTTTTACCGTAACCGCAAGGCAGATGACCATGGCAGAGACCGAGAACCAAGATCCCGTATTCAGCATTCAGCGCATGTACCTGAAGGAAGCATCGCTGGAGCAGCCCAATTCGCCCGCCATCCTGCTGGAGCAGGTAGCGCCCGGCGTGGACATCCAGCTTAGCGTAGGCAGCGAGCAGGTCGCTGACGGCATCTACGAAGTGGTGGTGACCGCCAACGTGCACACCAAGCTCGAGAACCGTACCGTGTTCATGATCGAGGCGCGTCAGGCCGGCATCTTCGAGATTCGCAACCTGCCGGAAGAGCAGATGGGTGGCGTGCTCGGCGTGGCTTGCCCGCAGATCATCTACCCTTACCTGCGAGGCAACGTGGCTGACCTGATCCAGCGTGCCGGCTTCCCGCCCGTGCACCTGGCCGAGATCAACTTCCAGGCCATGTACGAGCATCAGCTGGCCGAGGCGGCCGAGCAGCCGCAAGTGCAATAATGGCAACCGGCGCAAGCCGGTGTTCCATGCTGTTCGGGGCGCTGCGGCGCCCTGAACTGTTTCTGCGTCGCGCTTGGCGGCGCTTCGGGAGAAAGGAATGAAGATTGCCGTCCTGGGCGCGGG
>JAAYCV010000125.1 GCA_012729605.1 Ramlibacter sp.
CAAACGCGCGCTTTATTTGCTCGATGAATTATCCAAACGAGAACTCATCGACACAGATGGCGCCCAGGTCGAGTATTTTCGAGCCAATGCTTGGGCGGCGCTGTCGCATATAGCGAATGTCCGACGATCCTGGTCTTGGGAAGCTCCGGAACGTCAGGCAGAACTGCTTGCTCTGTCGCGCGCCTCAAACCATGCCGACTTCGCGCGCCTCGATAAGGTTCGTCGTAAGCGTCCAACCGTCCCACCTGTTCAAAGGCGGGCGAGTCTGCTCAGCGCTTGATGGGTAGCAGCTCGTCGATCCGGGAATTCGGACAGGTCGGGAGTCTTTCCAGGGTGGATTTGAGCCAAGCGGTGGGCTCCAGTCCATTGAGCCTGGCGGTGGCGAGCAGACTCTGAATGGCGGCGGCGCGTTGGCCGGCGCGCTCGCTGCCGGCGAACAGCCAGTTCTTCTTGCCCAGCGCGATCGGACGGATCGCGTTCTCCACTGGATTGTTGTCGATGGGCAGCTCTCCCGTTTCGGCATAGCGCACGAATGCGGGCCAGCGCCTGAGCAGGTAGTCGCAGGCTTTGGCCAGGCCATAGCCGGGGGCTGCCGCCTGGCGGATCTGACTCAGCCGCGCATGCAGTGCTTGCAGGACCGGGAGGGCGTGTTCTTGTCGCAAGGCCTGGCGTTGTGCCTGCGTGCCAGCTTTGGCCTGTGCTTCGATTTCATACAGGCGTGCAATCCGGCCAAGGATCTCGGCGGCGACCGGGTGGCCCTGTGCGCTGCCCTGGTCCAGGTCGAAGAACTTTCTGCGCGCGTGCGCCCAGCAGGCTTGCTCGGAGAGGCCCGTCGCAAACAAGGCTTTGTAGCCGCTGTAGTCATCGACCATGAGCGTACCCCGCCAGCCTTCGAGGAAGGTGGCGGCATGGTGACCCGCACGACTGGTTTGATAGTCGAAGACGACCATCGGTGGGCCGCCCGCCAGATCATTGCTGCGGTAGGCCCAGAGGTAAGCGCGACGGGTCTTGCCTTTGCCCGGATCGAGTTGCTGCACCGGCGTTTCATCCGCGTGCAGGCTGGGGGTTTGACGCAGCAACTCGGCCAATCGATCAGCCAGCGGCTGCAGGGCATACCCGATGCGCCCGATCCATTCGGCCAGTGTGCTGCGGGCAAGGGTCACATCCTGACGCGCCGCAATCTGTTCGAGCCGATACAGTGGCAAGTGATCGAGGTATTTGCTGGCGGCCACCCAGGCCAGCAAGCCCGGGGCAGCCATGCCGCCATCGATGATCGCCGGATCGACCGGCGCCGCCGTCATGGTTTCGCAGGCGCGGCAGGCATACTGCGGGCGGATGTGGCGGATCACGAAGAAGCGGGCCGGCTCGATGTCCAACTGCTCGCTGATGTCCTCGCCGATCTTTACCAGCGCCGACTGGCACTGGCCGCAGGTGCAGGCTTCCGGCTCGTGACGCACGTCGATGCGTTCCAGATGCGCGGGCAGCGGCTGGCGACCGGCACGAATGCGTGGGGTGCGTGGTTTCGTTTCAGGAACAGGCGTTTCCAGTTCCGCCTCAATGGCGGCCAGGTCCTGGTCGGTATCCTCTTCGAACAGGCTACGCTGCACGGCGGTGAGCGCTTCATTCTTGACGCCGAAGCGGATGCGCTTGAGGTGCGCCAGCTCAAGGGTGAGTTTCTGGATTTTGATTTCTTTGAAGCGCCCTTCCGCCGTTAGCGCCTGAAGCTTGATGTCTTGGGCTTGAACTTCGCTGACCAGTTTTTTGACCCCGTCCAGCAGGGCTGGATCAAGGTTCAGTCGGGCGAGTTCGGCAAGCAAATCCATGGGCGAAATTATACCACCGCCCCCTTCTAAAACCCTTGCCACATCAGGCTTTGCGCGAGATGTGTGCAGATCTCTGTCACGCCTGCCAGTGCACAGGCTGTATGGCTTCGAGGCGTTGCCATTCGACGCCTGCAATCAGCCACTGCCAGGTCTGCGCGCTGAGCTGGCAGACCGTGTCGCCCGGCCTCGGCCAATGAAACAAGCCCTGATGCAAACGACGCTGGCACAACCAGACGCCGGTCGCATCCCAGACCAGCAATTTGAGGCGCGAGCGCTGGCGATTGGTAAAGGCGTAGGCGCTGCCATCGCAGGGCGTGCGCCCCAGCGCATGTTGCACGTGGCAGGACAGGCGTTCGATCCCCCAGCGCATGTCCACGGGGTCCAATGCCAGATGGACGTGTTCGGGCTGAATCATCGCAGTAGCAGCAACAAGGTTTGCGTACAGGACGCCGATTGCGAGGCGGGCCAATCGAGCCGCACGCTCAGGTCGTTCTTGATCAGCTCCAGATGGATACGCTCGGGCTGCCCGGCGCTCACCTGAACCGGCACAAAAGGCGCCGCAGCACAGGCACTGAGCTCCTCCGGTTCAATGCGGGCAGGCACCGAAGCACTGGGCAGGGCCGCTGCCTGCTCGGCCTCGCGGATCCAGCGATGCACGATGTTGTCGTTGATGTTGTGCAGCCGGGCAATGGCCGCGACCGAGGTGCCCGGACGATTGCAGGTCTCAACAATCTGGGCTTTGAATTCCGCGCTGTACCGGCGACGCCGGCGGCCTGGCGAGGGAAGAGTGATCGCGTCCATGTGTCCATCTATTTTTAAGCGGACACGAAGCTTCAGGTTTTACCTACCGGCTTTCCATGTGGGCGGGCTGGACGCTTACGGTTCGTCAATGCCAAATCCTTACCAATCACGCGAACCTCCTGAATACCGTCGGTCGCACGATCGATGCGATTGCCATGTGGGACGCTGCTCTGAAGATCATTCCAAGCTTTGCGCTGGCGTGGGGTAACCGTGGCTGCGGACTTGGAGATTATGCC
>JAAYCV010000126.1 GCA_012729605.1 Ramlibacter sp.
CACCACGGCCATTCAGGCTCTTGGCGATGATCTCCGCGCGCGGCATCTCCGGCAGCAGGCGGTCGATCGCCTCCTGTACCGCATCGATGTAGGCCGCATCCGGGCACAGCAGGATCGATTGCGCCAGTTCGTCATGCTCGGCCTGGCTGAACAGGTCCATCGCCACCCAGTCGGCCGGCGTGCTGCCATCGGCCAGCACCAGGATTTCGCTTGGGCCGGCAATCATGTCGATGCCGACGGTGCCAAACACGCGGCGCTTGGCACTAGCGACATAGGCATTGCCCGGTCCGGTGATCTTGTCCACCTGGGGAATCGTTGCCGTGCCATAGGCCAGCGCCGCCACCGCCTGCGCACCACCAATGGTGAAAGCGCGGCTGACACCGGCCACATGAGCGGCGGCCAACACCAGCGGATTCTTTTCGCCGCCCGGCGTCGGAACCACCATGATGATGTCCTGCACGCCGGCCACATGGGCCGGAATCGCGTTCATCAGCACGGAAGACGGATAAGCCGCCTTGCCACCCGGCACATAGATGCCGACACGGTCCAGCGGCGTGACCTTCTGGCCCAGCAGCGTGCCATCGGCATCGCGGTAGGTCCAGCTTTCGCCATTCGCGCGCTTCTGCGCCTCGTGGTAGCTGCGCACGCGCGCGGCGGCATCCTGCAGCGCGCTGCGCTGGTCTTCGGGCAGGCTGTCGAAGGCGGCCTTGAGTTCGGCCTGGTTCAGCTCCAGCGCCGCCATGCTGTCCACCGGCAGCTGGTCAAAGCGTGCGGTGTACTCGATCACGGCGGCATCGCCCCGCTGCTGCACGTCGGCCAGGATATCGGCCACGCGCTGCTCGATGGCGGCATCGGTATCGGCGCTCCAGTGCAGGCGTGCCTGGAAGGCGCTCTCGAAATCAGGCTGGGAAGTGGACAGACGCAGGGGGGTGGCTTTCAGGGTAGTCATGCGATTACTGTAAGCGAAATGGCCCGCGTGGTCACGCGGGCCGCTGGCATGGGCAGGATAGGAAAAAGCGATGGCACGGATCAGGCCGCGCCACCGGCATCAGGCCGCAGCCGGTTCGGCAATGGCCGCGGCAAAGGTATCGATCAGGCGGCGGATCGGCTCCTGCTGCAGCTTGAGCGAAGCCTGGTTCACCACCAGGCGCGAGCTGATCGGCATGATGTGCTCGACCTCGACCAGCTTGTTGGCCTTGAGCGTGCCGCCCGTGGACACCAGGTCCACGATGGCATCGGCCATGCCGATCAGCGGGGCCAGTTCCATGCTGCCGTAGAGCTTGATGATGTCCACGTGCACGCCCTTCTCGGCGAAGAACTCGCGCGCGATGTTGACGTACTTGGTCGCCACACGCAGGCGCGCGCCCTGTTTCACCTTGCCGGCGTAGTCAAAGCCCTCCGGCACCGCCACACTCATGCGGCAGCGCGCAATCTGCAGGTCCAGCGGCTGGAACAGGCTCGTCTGGCCCCATTCGGCGCAATGCTCGATCAGGGTGTCCTTGCCCACCACGCCCAGGTCGGCACCGCCGTACTGCACATAGGTCGGCACATCGGTGGCGCGTACCAGCACCACCTGCATATCCGGCTGGTTGGTCGGCAGGATCAGCTTGCGCGAGCTTTCCGGGCTTTCCAGCACCTCGATGCCGGCCGCCGCCAGCAGCGGCAGGGTCTCGTCGAAAATACGCCCCTTGGACAGCGCCAGCGTGATCATCCGGCCACCCGTTCGATGTCGGCACCGAGCGCGCGCAGCTTGACTTCCATCTGGTCGTAGCCACGGTCCAGGTGGTAGATGCGGTCCACGGTGGTTTCGCCTTCGGCCACCAGGCCGGCAATCACCAGGCCGGCAGAGGCACGCAGGTCGGTCGCCATCACGGTCGCACCGGACAGGCGCTCCACGCCTTCCACCATGGCATTCTTGCCATCGATGGTGATGTTGGCACCCAGGCGCGACAGCTCGCTCACGTGCATGAAGCGGTTCTCGAAAATCGTTTCGGTGACCAGGCTGCTGCCCTGGCTCACGGCGTTCAGGGCCATGAACTGCGCCTGCATGTCGGTCGGGAAGCCCGGATATTCGGTGGTACGGAAACTCTGTGCCTTCAGGTGCTGCCAGGCCGGGCCGGCGGCGCGCACACGGATGCCATTGCCTTCGCTCGTGATCTCGACGCCGGCTTCACGCAACTTGTCGACCACCACGTCCAGATGCTCGGCACGGCCATGTTCCAGCAGCACATCGCCACCAGTGGCAGCCACGGCGCACAGGAAGGTGCCGCACTCGATACGGTCGGCTACCACGGCATGCTCGCAGCCGTGCAGCTTGTCCACGCCCTCGATCACGATGCGGCTGGTGCCATGGCCGCTGATTTTCGCGCCCATCTTGATCAGCATCTCGGCCAGATCGGGAATTTCCGGTTCCTGCGCGGCGTTTTCCAGCACCGTGGTGCCTTCGGCCAGCGTGGCCGCCATCAGGAAGTTCTCGGTACCGGTCACCGTAATCATGTCGGTGGTGATGCTGGCACCCTTGAGGCGCTTCTGGCCGGCCGGCAGGCTGGCCTCGATATAGCCGTGTTCGACACGGATCTCGGCACCCATGGCCTGCAGGCCCTTGATGTGCTGCTCCACCGGGCGTGCGCCAATCGCGCAGCCGCCCGGCAGCGAGACACGCGCATGGCCGGTACGCGCCAGCAGCGGACCCAGCGCCAGCACCGAAGCGCGCATGGTCTTGACCAGCTCGTACGGCGCTTCGGAGTTGACCGGGTCGGCGGCCTGGAAGCTCATGCCGCCACGCTCGCCGTGGGTCTGGATCTGGACACCCATGTTTTCCAGCAGGCGGCGCATGGTGGCGACGTCGCGCAGGCGCGGCACATTGTGCAGGCGCACCGGTTCGCTGGTCAGCAGCGTGGCACACATTTCGGGCAGTGCGGCGTTCTTGGCGCCGGAGATGGCAATCGTCCCGTTGAGGGACTTGCCGCCACGGATCAGGAGTTTGTCCATGTGGAAATTCTGTGAGGAGAAAAAGGAATCGGCCGGAAGGAAATCAGGCCTCAGACAGCTGCGCCCACTCGGCCGGCGTCATGGTCTTCATGGAGAGCGCATGCACCTCGTCGGTCTGGATACGCTCGCCCAGGGCAGCATACACCAGCTGGTGGCGCGCGATCAGGCGCTTGCCCTCGAACACCGGGGACACGATCACGGCAAACCAGTGGCGACCATCGCCCTCGACTTCGAGGTGGTCACACGGCAGGCCGGCGGCAAGAAGGGAACGCAGTTCGTCAGCAGTCATCATGGTGTCTAGGATATCAGGTACGCAGCTTGTAACCCGTCCTGAGCAGATACATGCACAAGGCAGACACCAGCAGCAGCACGCTGCCGGCGATGCCCAGGCTCAGCCAGGGGGAGACGTCGCTCACGCCAAAAAAGCCGTAGCGGAAGCCGTCAATCATGTAGAAGAACGGATTCAGGTGGCTCAGGAATTGCCAGAAGGCTGGCAGCGAATGGATCGAGTAGAACACGCCGGCCAGAAAGGTCATCGGCATCACGATGAAGTTCTGGAACACCGCCATCTGGTCGAACTTGTCGGCCCACAGGCCGGCCAGCAGGCCCAGCGTTCCCATCAGGCCACTGCCCATCACGGCAAAGACCAGGATCCAGACGATGGAAGCGGCTTGCGGCGGCGCATAGATCAGAGTCACCAGATAGACACCCAGCCCCACCAGCAGGCCGCGGAACAGTGCCGCGCCCACGTAGGCGATGAACCAGTGCCAGGCATGCATCGGCGTCATCAGCACGAACACCAGGTTTCCCATGATCTTGCTCTGCACCAGGCTGGAAGCACTGTTGGCAAAGGCGTTCTGCAGCATGCTCATCATCACCAGGCCGGGCACCAGAAAGGCCACGTAGCTCACGCCCGGATAGACCTGCACGCGATCACTCAGCACATGGCCGAAGATCATCAGGTAGAGCACCGCGGTCAGCACCGGGGCTGCAATCGTCTGGAAGCCGACGCGCCAGAAGCGCAGCACTTCCTTGTACAACAACATCTTCCAGCCGTCGTTCGGGGCCTGCACGGCCTCCAGGCCGGCAAAACCGCCCTTGCGGATCTGATCGCCACTCATGCGCGCACCTCCCCGCCCTTGCCCTGCATCAGGGTAAGGAATACGTCTTCCAGATCCGCCTTGCGGATCTCGATGTCTTCCACGCGCACGCCGGCGGTGCGCATGGCACCCAGGTAGTGCTCGATCTCGTCCGGCGACTGCGCCGGCAGCTCGACCATGCGGCCAGTGACGCGGGCCTTGGCGGCCACGGCTGGCGGCAGCGGCGAGTCAGTCTTGAAGTGCAGCACGCTGGCACTGGCGCCTGCCAGCAGCGTGCTGGTCTTTTCCAGCGCCAGCAGCTTGCCCTGCTTCAGCATGGCAATGCGATGGCACAGTGCCTCGGCTTCTTCCAGGTAGTGCGTGGTCAGCAGCACGGTATGGCCCTGGCGGTTCAGCTCGGAGACAAACTTCCACAGCGTCTGGCGCAGCTCGACGTCGACACCGGCGGTGGGCTCATCCAGCACGATGACCGGCGGCTTGTGCACCAGCGCCTGCGCCACCAGCACGCGGCGCTTCATGCCGCCCGAGAGCTGGCGCATGTTCGACTGTGCCTTGTCGGCCAGCCCCAGGCTGTGCAGCAGTTCGTCGATCCAGGCATCGTTGTTGCGCATGCCGAAATAGCCGGACTGGAAACGCAGCGCCTCGCGCACCGTGAAAAAGGGGTCGAACACCAGTTCCTGCGGCACGATGCCAAGGTGGCGTCGCGCCTCGATATAGTTGGCGCGCACATCATGGCCGTGCACCCGGATGGTGCCCTTGCTGGCATGGGCCAGCCCGGCCAGGATGGAAATCAGTGTGGTCTTGCCCGCGCCGTTCGGACCCAGCAGGCCGAAGAATTCGCCGTGCTGGATATCGAAGCTGACGTTGTCGAGCGCATGCACCGCCGGCGCGTTGCCGCGTCGCGGATAGGTCTTGGTAAGGGATTGGATGGATATGGCAGACATGAACCCGCTATTCTAGCTTTCCCTTACATTTCCTGCCACGACCGGGGCACTTGGTCCGCCCCGGGCGCAGTCAGGCAAGATCAGCTGCTGTGCGACACCTTGATGGTGGGGAACTTGTGGCTGTAGTCCTTGCCACGCGCGGCGATCAGGCAGCCGACCTGGCGCGCAATGCTGCGGTAGATGCCGGCCGCCTCGCTGTCCGGTGCCGACACCACGGTCGGCTGGCCGCTGTCGGCCTGTTCTCGGATATGCATGGCCAGCGGCAGCGCGCCCAGATAGCGCATGCCCTGCTGCTCGGCCAGACGCTTGCCGCCTTCGTGGCCGAAGATGTGCTCGGTGTGGCCGCACTGGCTGCACACGTGCATGGCCATGTTTTCCACCACGCCCAGGATCGGCACGCCGACCTTCTGGAACATGTCGATGCCCTTCTTCACGTCGATCAAGGCAATGTCCTGCGGCGTCGTCACCATCACGGTGCCGGTGACCGGCACGCGCTGGCTCAGCGAGAGCTGGATATCACCGGTACCGGGCGGCATGTCTACCACCAGATAGTCGAGTTCGTCGTCCGGGCTGCCCCAGTTGGTCTGGTGCAGCAGCTGGTCCAGCGCCTGCGAGGCCATCGGGCCGCGCCAGACCATGGCCTGGTCTTCACCGACCAGGAAGCCGATCGACATCAGGCGCACGCCATGCGATTCCAGCGGCTCCATGCTCTTGTTGTCCACCGATTGCGGACGGCCACTCACGCCCATCATGGTCGGCACGCTCGGGCCGTAGATGTCGGCATCGAGCAGGCCGACGCGCGCGCCTTCGGCGGCCAGCGCCAGCGCCAGGTTGGACGCCGTCGTGCTCTTGCCGACGCCGCCCTTGCCGGAAGCCACCGCCACCACGTTGCGCACGTGCTTGATGAGCTGCAGGCCGGACTGCACCACGTGGGAAATCACGCGTGTGCCGATCTCGACCTGGACCGTGCGCACATCGGGCAGCGTGGCTGCCGCCTGTTGCAGTTCGGTGCGGATGCGATCGTGCTGGCTGGCTGCCGGATAGCCCATTTCCAGCGTGAAGCTCAGCGAGCCGCCGGTCCAGACCAGGTTCTTGATTGTCTTCTCGGTAGCCAGCGGCTGACCCATTTCATCGGTCACGCCGGCCAGGGCCTGCAGCAGGGAAGCAGGAATCGTCATCGGAAATACCTCTTGCATGTGGGTGTCAGAATGCCCGCCAGTGTAGCGAATGGCGAGTGTCCGTTGTCGGGCACGGTCTTGTGTCTGCACCGTGACAGCCACGGCCAGTAGAATGATGCTTTCTGCTGCAGTCCACACTGCAGCCGCATCCTGTTTCTTCCCGAATTTCTGCCCCATGACGCGCAAACTGTTTGTCACTACCGCCCTGCCCTACGCCAATGGCACCTTCCACATCGGCCACATCATGGAATACATCCAGGCCGACATCTGGGTGCGTTTCCAGCGCATGCAGGGCCACGAGGTGAAATTCGTCGGTGCCGACGATGCCCACGGCGCCCCGATCATGATCGCCGCCGAAAAGGCCGGCAAGACGCCGCAGCAATTCGTCGCCGACATCGCCGCCGGCCGCAAGCAGTACCTGGACGGCTTCCACATCAGCCACGACCACTGGTACAGCACCGACAGCCCGGAAAACACCGAGTTGGCGCAATCGATCTACCGCGCACTCAAGGCATCTGGCCTGATCGAATCGCGCACCATCGAGCAGTTCTACGATCCCGACAAGGGCATGTTCCTGCCGGACCGCTTCATCAAGGGCGAATGCCCCAAGTGCCACGCCAAGGACCAGTACGGCGACAACTGCGAAGTCTGCGGTGCCGTCTACAGCCCGACCGAGCTGATCCAGCCCTATTCCGCCCTGTCCGGTGCCACGCCGGAGCTGCGCCAGAGCGAGCACTTCTTCTTCACCCTGTCCGATCCACGCGCCATCGAATTCCTGCAGCAGTGGACTGCCAGCACCAATGCACGCGGCGTCCCGCACGTACAGCCCGAGGTGCTCAACAAGATCCGCGAATGGTTCCAGCCGGACGAATCCGGCAAGGCCCAGCTGGGCGACTGGGACATCTCGCGCGATGCGCCCTATTTCGGCATCGAGATTCCCGATGCGCCGGGCAAGTACTTCTACGTCTGGCTGGACGCGCCGGTCGGCTACCTGGCCAGCCTGAAGAACCTGCTGAGCCTGCAGGGTGTCGATTACGAAGGCTATGTCAACGATCCTGACCTGGAGCAGTACCATTTCATCGGCAAGGACATCATCACCTTCCATACGCTGTTCTGGCCGGCCATGCTGCACTTCAGCGGCCGCAAGACGCCGGATGCCATCTTCGTGCACGGCTTCCTCACGGTGAACAACGGCGAAAAGATGAGCAAGAGCCGCGGCACCGGCCTGGATCCGCTCAAGTACCTCAGCCTCAAGATGAACCCGGAGTGGCTGCGCTACTACCTGGCCGCCAAGCTCAATGGCCGCAACGAGGACATCGACTTCAACGCCGATGACTTCATGGCGCGCGTCAACGCCGACCTGATCGGCAAGTTCGTCAACATCGCCTCGCGCTCGGCCGG
>JAAYCV010000127.1 GCA_012729605.1 Ramlibacter sp.
CCGCCATGTGGATCTGCAGGCCCAGGTGGTCGGCAAACGGCACCAGCGGGATATTGACGCGCGGCGGCGGCGCTTCGCTCATGCAGCGTAATCCAGCACGGTGCGGCTGGAGCACATCGGCTTGACCTTGGCCTTCACCGCCATGTGATCGGGATGGTCCTGGTAGGCATCGAGTGCCGCCTTGTCCTCGAACACGGAGTACAGCACGATATCGGCATTGGCTTCCAGACCGTCGCTGCGCAGACCCACTTCCAGCGTGATGATGCCGGGCACGCAGTGGCGGCAGCTTTCCAGCAGCTCTTTCATGCGCGGGGCGTCGGCGGGATTGTGCAGGGACCAGATGACGATGTGCTTGATCATGGGGATGTGTCTGTCAGTTGCGGAAAACCGCCAGCTTACCGCAAAATCCGGCCGCACTCAGCCTGTGGCCAGCCACCACCACGAGAGCAGGCCAAAGGCCAGCACGCCGGCCAGCGTCGGCATGGCAACGCCACCGGCAATGCGGCGCGCCAGCAGCATCGCGCTGATCGCCAGCAGCAGCCGTGCCACTTGCCAGAGCGGCTCGCCCCAGGACCATTGCGGCCACAGCGCTGCCACCAGTAGGGCACCAATCGCGGCTGGTCCGAGTGCCTGCAGCGCCCCCATCAGCCGTGGCGGCAGCGTCTGGCCGCCTTGCTGGCTGCGCTGCATCCAGCGCATCGGCAGCAGGCGCAGCAAAAACGTGCCGGCGCCGCAGAGCAGGATCACCCACCAGAGCGAATCAGCGTGCTGCATGTTCCCTCCC
Source organism: Ramlibacter sp. (assembly GCA_012729605.1). Taxonomy (GTDB): domain Bacteria; phylum Pseudomonadota; class Gammaproteobacteria; order Burkholderiales; family Burkholderiaceae_C; genus Brachymonas; species Brachymonas wangyanguii. The sequence continues at coordinate 785 of JAAYCV010000127.1, forward strand.
GGCGTAGAACGCACCCAGCAGCGCGCCGCTGGCCAGCCCGCCCAGCATGGCGTAGTGTGAGGGCAGCAGCCACAGCAGCAGCATGGTGCTGATCATGGCGCCCAGCGTGACCTGCACGCGCGCGTGGCGGAACATTTCCAGCAGCAGCGCGATGAACAGCGAAGGCAGCACGAAGTCCAGCGTCTGGTTCAGCCAGGGTGATTGCGCGCCCAGCTGCTGGCCCAACACGGCACCCAGCATGGTGCCGCCGACCCAGGACGCATACGCGCCCAGCTCCATGCCCAGATACCAGCCCTGGCGATCAGCTGGCGCAATGCTGTCCAGCTTGCTGACCGACGCGGCATAGACCTCATCGGTCAGCCAGAACGCCAGCAGCGGCGTTGGCAACAGTGGTGCGCCCTGCCCCAGCTTGTCCAGGATCGAGGGACCGTAGAACAGGTGGCGTATATTCATCAGCAAAATCGTGCCGATGATGCTGAACGGCCCGGCACCGGCGGCAGCCAGCGCCACCAGCACGAACTGCGCCGCGCCAGCATAAACTACGACAGAGGTCATGGTCGCCAGCAGCGGCGAAAAGCCAGCCTGAATCGCCATCAGGCCAAAGGAAAACGCCACCGGAAAATAGCCCAGCGCAATCGACAGGCTGTGCGTCAGCCCCTGCACCACCGCAGGTCGCGTGATGGCCGGTGTGCTCATGCGTCGGTGACGGGCAGCTGGTCAGCCGCCAGCGCCTGCTGCGCCAGCCGGTAGACCTCACGAGCGGGCTCGTTCTTCAGGCGGTGATCGCTCCAGACCTGGCGCCAGCGGCGCGCACCGCGCTGGCCATGGCGCAGGCCCAGCATGCAACGTGCCACGGCATACCACCAGGTATCGTGCTGCTGCGCCTCGCGCTCCATGTATTCGACCATGGCCAGTTCCACCGCATCGCGATCCACGCGCGGGCTCAGGTCCTCGCTGCCTTCCATCAGCGCATCCCACTGGGTCAGGCTCCAGGGGTTGTGCCAGGCCTCGCGGCCAATCATCACGCCATCCAGATGCTGCCAGTGTTCACGGATCTGCTCCGCCGTGGCAATACCACCATTGACGCTGATATGCAGATCAGGGAAATCACGTTTGAGCTGGTAGGCGACGTCATAACGCAGCGGCGGGATTTCGCGGTTTTCCTTCGGGCTCAGGCCCTTGAGCCAGGCATTGCGTGCATGCACGATGAACACCTGGCAGCCGGCATCGGCCAGCGTGCCGACGAAATCGCGCACCATGGCATAGCTTTCGTCCTTGTCCAGGCCGATGCGGTGCTTGACCGTGACCGGCACGCGCGTGACGGCATCCTGCATCGCCTTGATGCAGTCGGCCACGCGCACCGGTTCGCGCATCAGGCAGGCCCCAAAAGCGCCCTGTTGCACACGGTCGCTTGGGCAGCCGCAGTTCAGGTTGATCTCGTCATAGCCCCATTGCTCGCCGGCCCGGGCGCTGCCCGCCAGCATGGCCGGATCGCTGCCACCCAGTTGCAGCGCCACCGGATGCTCTTCGGCGTTGTAGCGCAGGTGGCTTTCGGCCGCACCGCGCATGATGGCGCCCATATTGATCATCTCGGTATACAGCAAGGCGCGTCGGCTCAGCAGCCGCCAGAAAAAGCGGGCATGCCGATCCGAGACATCCAACAAGGGGGCCGTGGCCAGGCGCGGGCGCTCAGACAGCTGCATGCATCAACCCAGCAACATGCTGATAAACACCGCAATCACTGCCAGCGGTGCGACAAAGCGGCTCACCAGGCTCCAGATCAGGTAGGCCGTGCCTTCCAGGCCCAGCTCCTGGCGGATCTTTTCCTGGTTCATGAACCAGCCGGCAAAAATGATGATGCCCAAGCCGGTCAGCGGCAGCATGAACTTGCTGGTCAGCTTGTCCAGGAAATCGAAAATATTGTTGCCCAGGATCTGGATCTCGCTCCAGTGGTTGAAGGACAGCAGCGACGCCACGCCCAGCAGCCAGATCACCACACCGGCGGTGACGGCGGCGCTCTTGCGGCCCAGCGAGGTGCGCTCTTCCACCAGCGCCACCACCGGCTCCAGCAGCGACATCGAAGACGTCAGCGCAGCAAAGCTCAGCAGGACGAAGAACAGTGCGCCCAGCACGGTGCCGCCCGTCATGTTGCCGAAGGCGATCGGCAGCGTCACGAAGATCAGGCCGGGGCCGGAGCTGGGCTCCAGGTTGTGCGCAAACACCAGCGGGAAGATCGCCATGCCGGCCATCAGGGCAATCGTGGTGTCGAGGATCACCACGGTGCGTGCCGTGCTCAGCAGGTTCACTTCCTTGCCCAGATAGGCACCGTAGGCCGTCATGATGCCCATGCCGAGCGACAGCGTGAAGAAGGCGTGTCCCAGCGCTGCCAGCACCACCTGGCCGTTGATGGCGCTCCAGTCCGGCGTGAACAGGAAGGCGGCCGCGCGGCCGAAGGAGTCCGTGGCCACGGCAGCGTAGCCGACCAGGATCAGCAGCACCAGCGCCAGGCCCGGCATCATGATGCGCGAGGCGCGCTCCAGGCCGGTGGTGACGCCCATGGCAACGATCCAGACGGTCAGGCCCATGAACACGGTATGCCAGAGCATCAGGCTGCCAGCATTGGCCAGAAAGCCCTCGAAGACGGCACCGGTTTCCTTGCCGGTCATGCCCTGGAAGGTGCCGGAGCCGGTCAGGAACAGGTAATCCAGCGCCCAGCCGCCAATCACGCTGTAGAAGGACAGGATTAGGAAGGCACCCAGAATTCCGACAAAGCCCAGTACTTTCCAGGCCGGCGAGCGGCCTTCCTGGCGTGCGACGAACTCCATCGCCTGGATCGGGTTCTGCTGGGCACGACGGCCAATCAGCCATTCCATGATCAGGATTGGCACGCCGATCAGCGTGATGCACAGCAGATAGGTCAGCACAAAGGCCGAGCCGCCGCTGACGCCGGTCATATAGGGAAATTTCCAGATATTGCCCAGACCCACGGCGGAGCCAGTGGCGGCAAGAATGAAGCCAAATCGGGAGCTCCACTGGCCGTGGGATGCTTTGGTCGTGTTCATGGCGTTCCTTGTTCGGTCACGCCGGAAGATCGCTCAGGCCAGCGTGAATCATCGGAGAACTCGTGTGCGGGCACCGGGTGCCGCTGCAACGAAGTGTAAAGTGGCCGATTCTAGCCGAGGCGGCCGCGCACAAGCGTTTTCAGGGCTTGCGCGCAGGCAGGTAGGCGCGCATCATCCACACCGCGTCCGGGCCGAAGCTGCCGACATCCGGCCCCGGTGCCGGCGCAAAGCCAAAGCGGCGCCAGTAGTTGTCGGCGCCCTGTACCGCCACCAGCGCGGCCTGCGGCCAGTCACAGGAGGCACCCTGGTTCAGCACCTGCTGCATCAGGCGATTCGCCAGGCCGCTGCCGTGGTGCCGCGGCGCCACCGCGATATCGTGCACGTACAGGCAATCGGCCTGCTGTGGCGATACCAGGCGCGTGTGGTTCCACATCGGCACTTGCTTGCTGGACCAGGGCACGGCAATGGCATAGCCGCACAGCTCATTTGGCGCATCTGCCAGCGCCGCCCCCCAGCTCAGCGGATGACCGGGCGGGCCGGCATCGAGCTTGCCTTGCAGCACATGCGCCTGCTCCACCAGGAACGGCGCATACGCTTTTTCCTGCACCGCGAGGATGGCATCGATAGACCATTGCTGCAGGGGACGAAGCACGTAAGGAGGCATGGAAACAAGAAGGACGACAGGACAAGTGACGCCAGCATGCATGTAGCGTCATATTTAGCATGATAGCCGATAGGTATTGTGTCAGAACCGTGATGCGCCCTGTCTTGCCAGAGCGGGAATTACAGGGAAAATGCGTACATGTTCATGTCTGGATCACCATTTACCCGCCGCAGCCTGTTGCAGGCCGGCACGGCTGCGACTGCCGGCATCTGGCTGCCGGCCTGTGCCGCACAGACGCCGCTGGCACGACACCCGGATGCCCCCCGGCTGCGCCTGGTCGCCCCATCCGGCTACCTGCCCAATCCGGAACGCATCGACATCGGCCTGCAACGCCTGCAGCGTGCCGGTTTTGCGCTGGAAAACACGGTGGCACTCGGCCGGCGCCATCAGCGCTTTGCCGGTACCGATGCCGAACGCGCGGCCGACCTGCAGGAGGTGGCCAGTGGCCGTGTCGCAGCACCGCAGGTGCTGCTGGGTGCCCGTGGTGGCTATGGCGCGATCCGGCTGTTGCCGCTGATCGACTGGGCGTCCCTGGGCAGCCGCATGCGCGAAGCCGGTACGCTGTTCCTGGGTTACAGCGATGTCTGCGCGTTGCAGTTAGCGCTGTTGGCGCAGGGCCGTACCGGCAGCTTTGCCGGACCGATGTTCTACAGCGAGTTTGGCAGCCCCTGGCCGAGCAGCTTTGCGCTGCAGCAATTTGTGCAGACCGTGACCAGCACGCACCAGACCATCGAGGTGGCGCAGCCGACGCCGCGTGCGCTGGATCTGGAAGGCGTATTCTGGGGCGGCAACCTGTCGGTGCTGGCCGCACTGGCCGGCAGCCCGTGGATGCCGCGGGTGCCGGGCGGTATCCTGTTCATCGAGGATGTGGGTGAACAGCCCTACCGGCTGGAGCGCATGCTGCAGACGCTGCAGCTGTCCGGCGTGCTCAAGCAGCAGCAGGCAATCGTGCTGGGCACCTTCCGCCTGCGCGACGAGGAAGACGGCTACGACGCCAGCTACGATTTCAACAGCGTGATCGGCGTGCTGCGGCAAATCACCGGCCTGCCGGTGCTGACCGGCTTTCCGTTTGGCCATATCCGCGACAAGGTGACCATGCCGCTCGGCTACCGGGCGCGACTGCAGACCACGGCGCAGGGCTACCGGCTGCGCTTCTCCGGCTACCCGCGGCTGGATGCGCGCCATCTGCAACTGCAGACGCTGACGGATCCGGTGGCTGTTGCACCTGCTAGCACTTCTGTGGATGAGGATAGTGCCTGAGCAGACTACTGGCGGCGGTGAAGTCCCTACAATTCCTGTTGATGGCAGCTGTCAGCTGCCTGACTGATTTTTACCTGCCTGAACCATGGACGACGATTCCCAGACCTCCCCTGCCCCTGCAACCGCGAAGAAATCGCACCTGCTGCGCCATATCCTGACCGGCTTTTTTGCCATTGCCCCGCTGTACGTCACCTGGTGGGTCTTCCAGTTCATGTTCGGCCTGCTGGCGAATGCCGGCAAGCCACTGGTCAGTGCCGCCGCCAGCCTGATCGAACCGATCTCGGCTACCGCCTCGCAATGGCTGTTGGCGACCGAGTTCCAGAACCTGATGGCAGTGCTGCTGACCCTGCTGACGCTGTACATCATCGGCCTGCTGGCGACGCAGGTGATCGGCCGCCAGCTGATCAAGTGGATGGAAGACCTGATGATCCGCCTGCCCGGCGTGCAGATCATCTACAAGGCGACCAAGCGCTTCATCGAGACGCTGAGCAATCCCTCGGTCAAGGGCCAGCGCGTGGTGCTGATCAACTTCCCGTCTTCGGAGATGAAGGCCGTGGGCCTGGTGACGCGCGTATTGACCGATGCCGACAGCGGCAAGGAACTGGCCGCCGTCTACGTCCCGACCTCGCCCAACCCGACCTCCGGCTATATCGAGATCGTGCCAATGGAAGACGTGGTGCCGACTGACTGGACCTTCGAGGAAGCGATGAACTTCGTCATGACCGGCGGTGCGAACTCGCCGGATACGGTGAAGTTCCGGCATTGAGCCGGGGCATCCCCTAAAACAGGACGGGCCTGCAGGATATAACCTGCAGGCCCGTTGGCTTTTCAGCGTCAGCTGCTGTGGATCAGCCGACCCACTTGCGGGCATTCACCCACAGCTGCATCCATGGGCTGAAGCCGGTCTTGTCACCTGCCAGCGCCGGGTCGATCCAGCTCATCTGCAGCGGACGGAACACGCGCTCCGGGTGCGGCATCATGGCTGTGAAACGGCCATCGGCGGTGGTGACGGCGGTCAGGCCGCCCGGGCTGCCGTTCGGGTTGAACGGGTAGGTTTCGGTCGGCTGGCCATGGTTGTCCACGTAGCGCATTGCCTTGTGCACCTGGGCGTGATCGCCCTGCACCGCGAAGTTGGCAAAGCCCTCGCCGTGCGCCACGGCGATCGGCAGGCGGCTGCCGGCCATGCCCTGCAGGAAGATGCTGGGCGAATCCAGCACCTCGACCATGCTGTAGCGCGCCTCGAAGCGGGCGCTCTGGTTGTGCGTGAAGCGCGGCCAGTGCTCGGCACCGGGGATCATGCTGGCCAGTTCGGCAAACATCTGGCAACCGTTGCAGACGCCCAGCGCGAAGGTGTCATTGCGCGCAAAGAATGCGGCAAAAGCGTCACGCAGCACCGGGTTGAAGGTGATGCTGCGCGCCCAGCCCACGCCGGCACCCAGGGTGTCGCCGTAGCTGAAGCCGCCGCAGGCGACCACGCCCTGCACCTGGGACAGGCTGACGCGGCCGGCCTGCAGGTCGGTCATGTGCACGTCCAGCGTGTCGAAACCGGCACGGTCGAAGGCGTAGGCCATTTCCACGTGCGAGTTGACGCCCTGCTCGCGCAGCACGGCTACGCGCGGACGGCTGGTGTGCACAGCCGGGGCTTCGGGCGTGAAGGTCAGGTGCATGTGCATGCCCGGATCCTTGCGGTCGCCGGCGGCACGGTGTTCGCTGTCGGCACAGGCCGGGTTGTCGCGCTGCTGGGCAATCTTCCAGCTCACGCTGTCCCAGACCTGGTGCAGGTCTTCCAGATCGGCAGCAAAAATGTTCTGCGCATCGCGCCAGATCGTCAGCTGGCCCTTGCCGGCATCGACTTCGGAGCTTTCGTTGCGCACATTGCCGATGAAATGGCTGCAGCCACCCAGGCCGTGTGCATTCAGCACCTGCATCACCTCGTTGCGGTCTTCCTTGCGTACCTGCAGGATCACGCCGAGTTCTTCGTTGAACAGCGCCTTGAGCGTTTCCTCGTGGCGGCGGCCCGATGTCTGCTGTGCCCAGTTCTTGGCTTCGCCGCTGTCCAGGCGGCTGTCGCTGACGCCGTCGCCGTGCGCCAGCAGCATGTCCACCGTCAGCGCCACGCCGACATGGCCGGCAAAAGCCATCTCGGCCACGGCGGCCAGCAGGCCACCGTCGCTGCGGTCGTGGTAGGCCAGGATCTTGCCCTGTGCGCGCAGGGTGTTGACGGCATTGACCAGGTTCACCAGGTCTTTCGCCTGGTCCAGGTCCGGCACAATGTCGCCGCCCTGCCCCAGTACCTGGCTCAGGATGCTGCCGGCCATGCGCTGCTGGCCACGACCCAGGTCGATCAGCAGCAGGCGGGAATCGGGAACGTCACGGTCCAGCTGAGGCGTGAGCGTGCCACGCACGTCCTGCAGCGAGGCAAAGGCGGTCACGATCAGGCTGACCGGCGATACCACCTTGCGTGCCTGTGCCGCGCCTTCGGCAGACGGATCCTGCCATTGGGTGCGCATGGACAGCGAGTCCTTGCCGACCGGAATCGAAATGCCGAGCTCCGGGCACAGTTTCATGCCGACGGCTTCTACCGTGCGATACAGCGCGGCATCTTCACCGGCTTCGCCACAGGCTGCCATCCAGTTGGCGGACAGCTTGACGCGCGGCAACTCGATCGGGGCCGCCAGCAGGTTGGTGATGGCTTCGGCCACGGCCATGCGGCCGGAGGCCGGGGCATCGAACACCGCTAGCGGCGTGCGTTCGCCCATGCTCATGGCTTCGCCGGCAACGCCGGCA
>JAAYCV010000128.1 GCA_012729605.1 Ramlibacter sp.
AGGATCTGCAGCGCATGATGGAGCAGGACAAGAAGGCCCAGTAAGCCCCTGCCCCGCCTGCCACCGCGTGTGGCAGGCAGCCAGCAAAAAACCCGGACGCTTGCGCGATCCGGGTTTTGTTTTTGGCAGCGTACCGGCCAGTATGAACTGGCCGGATCCTGTGGCAATTACAGGTTGGTCACGGTAGCCATGTAGCTGTCGTAGCGGAACTGCGAGAAGCGGCTCCACAGCAGCTGGTCGCGCTGGAAGGCGCGCATGTCCTGGTGGATCTTCTTGAACTCCGGCGAACGTGCCTCGTGCTCGGCAAACACTTCCATGGAAGCCTTGAAACCGGCGTCCAGGATCTCCTTGGAGAACGGCTTCAGCTGCGTACCGGCAGCCACCAGCTTCTTCAGGGCAACCGGGTTGAAGGCATCGTACTTGTTGGTCATTTCGCGGGCTGCCACGCGGGTAGCAGCGTCCACGATCGCCTTGTTGGTGGCGGACAGGGCTTCGTAGGCCTTCTTGTTGATGAAGAACTCCAGTTCTGCACCACCTTCCCACCAGCCCGGGTAGTAGTAGTACGGAGCCACCTTGTTGAAGCCCAGCTTTTCATCGTCGTGGGGACCGACGAATTCGGTTGCGTCCAGCGTGCCCTTTTCCAGCGACTGGTAGACGTCACCGGCCGGCATGTTCTGCGGCACCACGCCCAGCTTCTGCATGGCTTCGCCGAACAGGCCACCGCCCATGCGCATCTTCAGACCGTTCAGGTCGGCTGCGGTGTTGATTTCGCGGCGATACCAGCCACCCATCTGCGTACCCGTGTTGCCGGCGCTGGCGCTCTTGATGTTGTAGTTGGCGTAGAACTCGTCCAGCAGCTTGCGACCGTTGCCGACTTCCATCCAGGCGTCCATCTGGCGTGCGGTCAGGCCGAACGGTACGGCGCAGCCGAAGGCGAAGATCGGGTCCTTGCCGGTGAAGTAGTAGGAAGCAGACTGGGCCATTTCCACGGTGTCGTTCTGGATCGCATCCACCACGCCAAAAGCGGGCATCAGCTCGCCAGCCGCGTGCACGGTGACTTCAAACTTGCCGCCAGACAGCTCTTTCACGGTCTGGGCAAAGCGCTCGCCGCTACCGAAGATGGTGTCCAGCGACTTGGGGAAGCTGGAAGCCAGGCGCCAGCGCACGGAATCGGACGTATGAACCGCCGGAGCACCGCCAGGAGCCGGTGCCGCGCCAGATGCAGCCGGTGCTGCAGCGGCGTCTTCTTTCTTGCCGCACGCAGCCAGTGCGCCTGCGGCAACGGTTGCACCGGCAATACCGATGCTCTTGACGATGGAACGACGATCCATGTATTTCTCCAGATAGTAGTTTGAAAAGGATTGAGCCTAACCGGAAAATTATAGGATCCCGGTGGCTGCCTGACAGACCGGTTTTACCCGGCATTCAGGAATTTGTAAATATGTTTTCGGGGCTGACGGGCTTCAGGACGCAAAACGCTTGCGTACGGAAGCGGCAATGCCATCGGCATCCAGGCCCTGCATCTGGTACAGCTTGACCGGATCGCCATGCTCGATAAAGCTGTCCGGCAGGCCAAGCTGCAGCACCGGACGCTCGATCTGGTGCGCTTCCAGCGCTTCCAGCACGGCGCTGCCGGCGCCACCCATGATGCAGCCATCCTCGATGGTCACCAGGTGCGCATGTGTGCCGGCCACTTGGAGTAGCAGTTCCTCGTCGAGCGGCTTGGCCCAGCGCATGTTGACCACCGTGGCGTCCAGCTGTTCAGCCGCCTCGAGTGCCGGGTACAGCAGCGAGCCAAACACCAGCATGGCCACCCCGCCCTGCCCCTGGCGGCGGATTTCGCCCTTGCCAAATGGCAGGCCTTCCAGCGAAGCAGGCGGCGTCACGCCAGCGCCGGCACCACGCGGGTAGCGCACCGTGACGGGGTGATCCTGCTCGTAGGCGGTGGTCAGCAGCTGGCGGCACTCGGCCTCGTCTGCCGGGCAGGCTACGCTCATGTTGGGAATGCAGCGCGTAAAGGCGATGTCGTAGTTGCCGGCATGGGTGGCGCCGTCGGCGCCGACCAGGCCGGCACGGTCCAGCGCAAACACCACCGGCAGGTTTTGCAGTGCCACGTCGTGGATCAACTGGTCATAGGCACGCTGCAGGAAGGTGGAATAAATCGCCACCACCGGCTTCAGGCCCTCGCAGGCCATGCCGGCAGCAAAGGTCACGGCGTGCTGTTCGGCAATGCCGACATCGTAGTAGCGGTCCGGGAAGCGCTTGTGGAATTCGACCATGCCGGAGCCTTCGCGCATCGCCGGCGTGATACCGACCAGGCGCTTGTCCTGTTCCGCCATGTCGCACAGCCAGCTGCCGAAAATCTGAGTAAAGGTGGTCTTGGGCGGGGTGGCCGGCTTCTGCAGGCCAACGGCGGGATCGAACTTGCCGGGGCCATGGTAGGCGATCGGGTCCGCCTCGGCCAGGCCATAGCCCTGCCCCTTGCGCGTGACCACGTGCAGGAACTGCGGGCCCTCCAGGTGACGCAGGTTTTCCAGCGTCGGGATCAGCGACTCCAGGTCGTGGCCGTCAATCGGGCCGACGTAGTTGAAACCGAATTTCTCGAACAGCGTGCCCGGCACCACCATGCCCTTGGCGCCCTGCTCGATGCGGCGCGCCAGGTTCAGCAGCGGCGGCGCATTCTTGAGCACGTTGCGGCCGACGTTCTTGGCCGCGGCATAGAACTGGCCGCTCATCAGCTGTGCCAGGTAGCGGTTCAGCGCGCCCACCGGCGGGCTGATGCTCATGTCGTTGTCGTTCAGGATCACCAGCAGGCGGATGTTCTCTTCCACGCCGGCGTTGTTCAAGGCCTCGAAGGCCATGCCGGCCGTCATGGCGCCATCACCGATCACGGCAATGCTGTGGCGCTGCTCGCCCTTCTGGCGCGCGGCCGTGGCCATGCCGAGTGCAGCGGAAATGCTGGTGGAGGAATGGGCGGTGCCGAAGGTGTCGTAATCGCTTTCGTCGCGGCGCGGGAAACCGCTCAGGCCGTCCAGCTGGCGCAGCGTGGGCATCCGGTCGCGGCGACCAGTCAGGATCTTGTGCGGATAGGTCTGATGGCCCACATCCCAGACGATGCGGTCTTCGGGCGTGTTGAACACGTAATGCAGGGCCACCGTCAGCTCGACCGTGCCCAGGTTGGAACTCAGGTGGCCACCGGTACGGGAAACGCTGTCCAGCAGAAACTCCCGCAACTCTTTGGCCAGGGGCTTGAGCTGCTCACGCGGCAGCTTGCGCAGGTCATGGGGGGATTGGATGCTGGCTAGCAAATCGGACATCGCAAGAGGATCCTGAAGGAAGGGAAGGCAGGCAACAGGCCGCCGGGCCTGTCAGGCAGCAACAGGGCAGGCTGACGCCGGCCCCGGTGGCGGCCAAAAGTTCATTGTAGCTTCTGACGGCTGTGCATCAGTAGGCGCGATTGATCACCCAATCGGCAATCGCGTGCAATTTGTCCGTTTCGGCCAGGCCACTGGCTGCCAGCGCGGCCTGTGCCTGCTGGTGCAGCTGCTGTGCATACTGGCGCGATGCGTCCAGGCCCATCAGCGAGACATAGGTCGGCTTGTCGTTGGCGGCATCCTTGCCGGCGGTCTTGCCCAGGGTCTGCGAGTCGGCCGTGACGTCGAGGATGTCATCCACCACCTGGAACGCCAGCCCGATGGCAGAAGCGTACTGCTGCAGCTGTTGTGCGGCTTCGGCACTGCACTGGCCAGTGGCCACGCCCAGCATCACGCTGGCCTGCAGCAATGCGCCTGTCTTGAGCGCGTGCATGTGCTGCAGCTCGTCCTGCGTCAGCTGCAGCCCGACGCTGGCGAGATCGATCGCCTGGCCGCCAGCCATGCCCTGCCCGCCCGAGGCGCGCGCCAGGATGCGGCACTGATCTGCCTGCATGGCTGCCGGTACCAGATCGGCAGCCGGCGTCAGCAGCTCGAAAGCCTGGGTCTGCAGCGAATCACCGGCCAGCAACGCTGCCGATTCGCCAAACTGCACGTGCACGGTTGGCTTGCCACGGCGCAGCACATCGTTGTCCATGCAGGGCATGTCGTCATGCACCAGCGAATAGGCATGGATCAACTCGATAGCGCAGGCGCCGCGCAGGGCTGCTTCGGCCAGGCCCTGTACCGCTTCGCTGGCAGCCAGCACCAGCAGCGGGCGCAGGCGCTTGCCGCCGTCCAGTACCGCATAGCGCATGGCCTCGCGCAGGCCATCCGGTGCGCCTTCGCCGACCCAGCCCTGCAGCGCCTGTTCAACGCGCTGCAGCTGGTCTGTAGTCCAGGCATCAAATGCGGAGTTATTAGCCATCATGCCTCCTCCCAGGGACGCAGCTGGCCATTGCCGGCATCGAGGACACGGATCTGGTCTTCTACCGCCTGCAGCTTGCTGCGGCAAAAAGCCAGCAAGGTGGCACCGCGCTGGTAGCCGGCCAGCAGCTGGTCCAGTGGTGTCTGGCCGGTTTCCAGGGCTTGCACCAGGGCTTCCAGTTCGGCCAGGGCGGCCTCGTAAGTCTCGGGGAGTTGGTCAGGGGAATCGGTTGGCGTGCTCATGCGTTATCTGGCAAAGGGGGAATGCGGGCATTGTACCGGTGCCCCCGGAGCCGCGACGTTGCCGGATGAAACTGACAGAAATATGCAAGTTGTATGAAAATAGCCGGCTTTTTCTGCAATAAA